>NZ_JBHVKW010000005.1:0-196941 GCF_042797905.1 Amycolatopsis sp. NPDC057786 | reverse complement strand
TCCTTGCGCCAGGCGCAAGGAAGGGGGCCTTCATGTACTTCAGACGGCCGGCGCGGCTACTTGATGCCGGCCGCGTCCATGCCCCGGAGCTCCTTCTTGAGGTCCGCGACCTCGTCCCGCAGCCGGGCGGCCAGCTCGAACTGCAGGTCGCGCGCAGCCTGCATCATCTGGTCGGTCATCTGCTGGATGAGATCCGCCAGCTCGGCGCGCGGCATCCCGGCGACGTTCTTGTCGGCGAGCATCCCGGAGCTGCGCACGCGATCGCCCTGCTCGGGCTTCTTGCCGCGCGAAGAGTTCCGGCCGGAACCGCCGACGGCGACGGACTCGGTGTCCTCGGCCTCGCTGTAGACGCGGTCCAGGATGTCGGCGATCTTCTTCCGCAGCGGCTGCGGGTCGACACCCCGCTCCTTGTTGTAGGCGACCTGCTTGGCGCGGCGGCGATCGGTCTCGTCGATGGCGTGCTGCATCGAGTCGGTGATCTTGTCCGCGTACATGTGCACTTCGCCCGACACGTTCCGGGCGGCGCGGCCGATCGTCTGGATCAGCGACGTGCCACTGCGGAGGAAGCCCTCCTTGTCCGCGTCGAGGATCGCGACCAGCGAGACCTCGGGCAGGTCGAGACCCTCACGGAGCAGGTTGATGCCGACCAGCACGTCGTAATCGCCCGCGCGCAGCTGCCGCAGCAGCTCGACCCGGCGCAGCGTGTCCACCTCGGAGTGCAGGTACCGCACCCGGATGCCCAGCTCCAGCAGGTAGTCGGTGAGGTCCTCGGCCATCTTCTTGGTGAGCGTGGTGACCAGGACGCGCTCGTCCTTCTCGGCCCGCTCGCGGATCTCGTGCACCAGGTCGTCGATCTGGCCCTCGGTGGGCTTCACGACCACCTTCGGGTCGACCAGACCGGTCGGGCGGATGACCTGCTCGACGAACTCGCCGCCCGCCTGCCCCATCTCGTACGGCCCCGGCGTCGCCGACAGGTACACCGTCTGTCCGATCCGGTCGGTGAACTCCTCCCAGGTCAGCGGCCGGTTGTCGACCGCGCTGGGGAGCCGGAACCCGAAGTCGACCAGGTTCCGTTTCCGCGACATGTCGCCTTCGAACATGCCGCCGATCTGCGGGACGGTCTGGTGCGACTCGTCGATGACCAGCAGGAAGTCTTCCGGGAAGTAGTCGATGAGGGTCGCGGGCGCGGTGCCAGCGCCGCGGCCGTCGATATGCCGCGAGTAGTTCTC
Organism: Amycolatopsis sp. NPDC057786; assembly: GCF_042797905.1. Lineage (NCBI taxonomy): Bacteria > Bacillati > Actinomycetota > Actinomycetes > Pseudonocardiales > Pseudonocardiaceae > Amycolatopsis > Amycolatopsis sp. NPDC057786. The sequence goes on along the minus strand of NZ_JBHVKW010000005.1, from coordinate 195,712 downwards.
GATGCCGGAGCAGAACCCGACCTGGCGCATCATCTCGATGTCGTACGCGGTGCGCATCCGCAGCCGCTGGGCCTCGAGAAGTTTGCCCTGCTTCTCCAGCTCGGCCAGCCGCTCCTCGAGCTCGGCCTCGATGCCGCGGATGGCCTTCTCCATCCGCTCCGGGCCCGCGACGTAGTGGGTGGCCGGGAAGATGCGGACCTCGTCGACCTCTTTGACGATGTCTCCGGTGAGCGGGTGCAGGTAGTACAGCTTTTCGATCTCGTCGCCGAAGAACTCGACGCGGATCGCCAGCTCCTCGTAGGCCGGGATGATCTCGACCGTGTCCCCGCGGGCGCGGAAGGTGCCGCGCGCGAAGGCGATGTCGTTGCGGGTGTACTGCACGTCCACCAGCGCGCGAAGGAAGACGTCCCGGTCGAGCTGCTCGCCGACCTTCAGCTTCGTCGACCGGTCGAGGTACGACTGCGGTGTGCCGAGACCGTAGATGCACGAGACACTCGCGACCACGATGACGTCGCGCCGGGACAGCAGGTTCATCGTCGCCGAGTGCCGCAGCCGCTCGACGTCGTCGTTGATCGACGAGTCCTTCTCGATGTAGGTGTCCGTCTGCGCGATGTACGCCTCGGGCTGGTAGTAGTCGTAGTAACTGACGAAGTATTCGACCGCGTTGTGCGGGAACAGCTCCCTCAGCTCGTTCGCCAGCTGCGCGGCGAGCGTCTTGTTCGGCGCCATCACCAGCGTCGGGCGCTGGACGCGCTCGATCAGCCAGGCCGTCGTCGCCGACTTACCGGTACCCGTGGCGCCGAGCAGCACGACGTCCTTCTCGCCCGCGTTGATCCGGCGTTCGAGCTCGTCGATGGCCGCCGGCTGGTCACCGGCGGGTTTGTACTCGCTGACCACCTCGAACCGGCCGCCGGTCCGGGGGATGTCCGTGACGGGGCGGAAGTCCGACTGGGCGAGCACGGGGTGTTCGGTTGCGAAAGCCACGAGAACCAGAGTAGGCGCTGGGTCCGACAGTTTCCGTTTCGCCTGGTCGGGATCAGCAGGAGCAGTCACAACAGTTGCAGCAGTCACAACCGTCACAGTTGTTGCACCAGGCCTCGTGCGGCTTGCCGCTCCACGCCCCGGGGAACGGGTCCCGGCAGCAGAACTGGCACGAACAGCACATGTAGGTGGCCACCGCGCAACCGAAGAAGAACCCCCTCGGCTGAGCGGGTACCCGGAACTTCGGCGTCCAGCAGCACCCACCCTGACCATCGGTCGGCGGGCCGCCGTGCTTCCGCTTCTTCTTCGGCGGCTCCTGCGGCGGGCCGCTGCCGGGAGCGCCCGGCGGCGGAGGCGGCGCCTGGTAGCCGCCCTGCGGGTACTGCTGGGGCGGATAGGGCTGGTGGGGATGCTGCTGCGGCTGGGGGCCGGGCCCGATCCAGCCCGGCGGCGGCTGCTGCGGACCGTGGCCGTGCCCGGTGAGGTTGTGCCCGAACGCCCGGCGCACCGCCTGCCGCAGTTCGTGGACCAGGAGCGCGTGCACCAGCTTGGGCTGATCGAACTTCACCTCGCGAAGGGCGAGTTCGACGCCGAGCACCGCGTCGTCGCACAACCGCCGGGCCTCGGCGAGCCCGGTCCCGGTGGCCGTCAACGGGTTCCACGCGCCGGCGGCCTCGTCCTCCGCGAGGTCCTCGACGGCGTCGAGCAGGTGTGCGGCCCTGCCGAACAAGCGTCCGGCCTCGGCCAGCGGCGCGGCGTTCTCCGGGCGACCTGCCAGGACGGCGGTGTGCGCGAACGCGGCAGCCGTCGCGAGTTCGGCGGGCTCGGTGGCGAGGACGGCCGAATCACCGAGCCGGACGGCGTTCTCGATCTCGGCCTGCCGGTCGACGGCCTCGGTCAGGACCGCTGTGTCGAAGCCGACCCGGATCCCCGTGCGGCTTCCCTGATCCGCCCAGCGCGTCGCGACCCGCCTCGCGGCGAGAGCGACGGAACGCCGCCCGAAGGCACCGTCACGGTCCTCGACGTGATCGTTGATCTTGGCCGACGCCAGCACGAGGGAGACCGCCGCCGCGAGCTGGGCGCCGCCGCCCTTCGCGACCGAAGTCCCCTTCATCGCCCGAAGCGGGCAGGGGCCGGCGTCGCGACGTCCTTCCGCACGCGGTGACTGGGCTTCGACGAGCGCCGAGATGATCAGGCCGTCATAGTTCGTCACCATTCGGGCGAGATGTCCGTGTTCGTCCCGCAACGCCAGGCAAAGACCGCAGAGATGGGCGAGCCAGTCCGCGTGCAGACCCGCGGAGAGCCGATGGCGGCACGGCCTGATGATCCCGAACATGCGTCGACTCCCCACTCACCCCGATGGCGGAACCAGCGCACCTTATCCGGCCAGGCGGCATTACTCCCCCGGAACCCGCAAACCGTGATCGTCCACCCGGTTGGGCGGTGTTCGCGGGCGGCGCCGCCTTCCAAGATGAGCGGATGACCGCGCTGCATCCGCCCAAGGTCGAGTACTTCGACCCGGCCGCGAAGACCAACACGGACCCCAAGGGCATCGTGAGGGACGTCGAGGAATACCGCGAAGAACCCTTCGGCCTCTACATGGCGCGGCCGACGCCGGGGCGGACCCAGTTCCACTACATCGAGTCCTGGCTGCTGCCGGAGCTCGGCCTGCGGATCACCGACTTCTGGTTCACCCCCGGCCACGAACGCGATCAGGACTTCTATCTCGACGTCGTCGACATCCGCCGCGAAGGCGGCGTCTGGGTGGCCACCGACCTCTATCTCGACCTCGTCCTGCGGGACAAGAAATCCGTCCAGGTGATCGACACCGACGAACTCCTCGCCGCGGTCACCGCCGGGCTGCTCTCCCCCGCCGACGGCGAACGCGCGCTCGGCGTCAGCCACACGACCGTCGACGGACTGGCCACGCACGGCCACGACCTGCGCGGCTGGCTGTCCACAAAGGACATCTCACTCGGCTGGCGACGGCACTGACCTCTCGGCATCCATCGATCGGTTGATCCTGGCTCATCCCTTGGATGAACCGATCCTGACCGGCCGATGGATCCACAGAGAGGCGGCGTCACGGGACTCTCGATCAAGGACGTAACCGATCGAGAGGGGGCGGATACCCGTGGTCATGAAGGCCGAGGGACTCCGGGAACGGTCCGGTGGGCGGGAACCCGCGGAGGTCGCGCCGTTCGCCAGGACACCGGTGCTGGTGATCGCCGGGGCGATGGGGGCGGTCCTCGCGGCGACGGCCGACCGCTACGGCTACTTCGGCGACGAGCTGTACTTCCTGGCGGCCGGTCGGCATCTGGACTGGGGTATGCCGACCAGCCGCCGCTGTTGCCGCTGCTGGCCCGCCTGATGGACGCGTTCGGCGCCGATTCGCCGTTCGTCCTGCGGATCCCGGCCATGCTGGCGATGCTGGCAGGCGTCGTGCTGACCGCGCTCATCGCCAGGGAACTGGGCGGCGGCCGCAAAGCGCAGACCATCGCGGCGGCCACGTTCGCGGTGTCCCTCCAGATGCTCGGCGGCGGGCACTACCTGGCGACCAGCACGATCGACCCGTTCCTGTGGGCACTGCTGATCTGGCTGCTCGTCCGCTGGGTGCGGACCCGGACGGACAATCTCCTGGTCTGGGCCGGTGTGGCGACCGGGTTCGCCCTGAACACGAAGTTCCTCGTCGGGGGCTTCTGGGTCGTCGTACTGGCCGCCGCGGTGGCGTTCGGGCCCCGTGACCTCGTCCGCCGTCCGGCGCTGTGGCTCGGCGCGCTGATCGCCGCCGCGATGATCGCACCCACCCTGGTCTGGCAGGCGGCGAACGGATGGCCGCAGCTGACCATGGGCGCGGCGATCTCCCAGGAGGTCTCGGAAGGCTGGGGCGGGCGGGTCACCTTCGTCCCGACGCTGGTGCTGAGCGCCGGAGTACCCGTGGGAGCGATCCTGGTCTGCTATGGACTGTGGCGCCTGCTGCGGTCCGAACGCCTGCGGCCGTACCGGTTCCTCGGCTGGACCGCGCTCGGCGTGCTCGCCCTGTTCCTGCTGGCGAACGGGCGCTACTACTACGCGGCAGGGATGTTCGCCCCGCTGTTCGCGGTGGCGGCGGTGGAGATCGAGGCGGGCCAGGCGTCGAAGTACTGGCGCTGGATCACCACCTGGCCCGTGTACGTCGTGGCCGCGGCGATCGCGATCCCGCAGGCACTCCCGGTCCTCCCGCGTGCGCAGCTGGCGAGCGCTCCGGTGTGGGCGCGGCCGATCTTCGCCGTCGAAGAGGTCGGCTGGCGGGAGATCACGGAGTCGGTGGCGCGGGTGTACCGGACCGTTCCCGATCCGTCCCGGACCGGTGTCGTCACGGCGAAGTACTGGCAGGCAGGCGCCATCGACCACTATGGACCGGAGCTCGGTCTTCCGTCGCCGTCGAGTCCCAACCGCGGCTACGTGACGCTGCCGAGGCCGCCGGAATCGGCACGGGACATCCTGTTCGTCGGAAACGATCCTTCGGGGCTTGTGCCGTACTTCACTCAGGTGCGCGAGGTCGGCGCGCTCGACAACGGGGCCGGGATCCAGAACGTGAGTCAGGGCATGAAGATCTGGCTGGCCACCGGCCGGAACGGGAGTTGGGACACGGTGTGGCCGAAACTCACGGACTGGGGCTTCTGAGCCCCACCGGTCCTCTCACGACCGACGCGCCACGCCGGTGGCACGTAAGGTGCGAGAGGACCGGCACCCGAATGATCTGCGAGGAATGGATGGAAGCCGCCCGCGCGGCCGAAACACCGACCGTGTCCAGTGCGGCGTTCGCCCGGCTCCCGGTGGGGCTCCTCGCCGCCGCGGCCGCGGCGGTCCTGATGGCGACGGCGTGGCGGTACGGCTACTTCGGCGACGAACTGTACTTCCTCTCCGCGGGCAAGCGGCTGGCCTGGGGTTACGCGGACCAGCCGCCGGTTCTTCCGGTTCTGGCGCTGGCGATGGACACGCTCGCGCCCGGCAACGTCTTCGTCTTCCGCCTGCCCGCCGTCCTCGCGACGGCCGCCGGTGTCGTGTTCACCGGGCTCATCGCCTACGAGATGGGCGGGGACCGCCGGGCGCAGACCCGCGCAGCCGCCGCGTACGCGATCTGCGGTCAGTTCCTCGGCAGCGGGCACTACCTGGCCACCTCGACGATCGACCCGGCGCTGTGGACGCTCATCGCCTGGCTGCTCGTGCGGTGGATGCGGACCCGTGACGACGATTTGCTGCTGTGGCTGGGCGTGGCGACCGCCGTCGCCTTGAACGTCAAGCTCCTGATCGCGACGTTCTGGGTCGCCGCCGGGGTCGCGATCCTGGTCTTCGGCCCCCGGGATCTCTTGCGCAGGCCCAAACTCTGGCTCGGTGCGGGGATCGCCGCCCTCGCGATGGTGCCGACGCTCTGGTGGCAGGCCGCGAACGGCTGGCCGCAGCTGGAGATGGGCGACGTCATCGCGCACGAGACCACCGGCGGCTGGAGCGGCCGCGCCGGATTCCTGCCCGCCCTGCTGACCGGCGCGGGCCTCGGCATCGGTGTCGTCGGTGTCCTTTATGGACTCTGGGTCCTGCTGTTCTCGCCCAGGCTGCGCGAGTACCGGTTCCTCGGCTGGACCGCGGTCGGCGTGATCGCGCTGTTCATCCTGTCGAACGGCCGGTACTACTACGCGGCGGGAATGTTCGGCGTGCTCTGGGCGGGCGCCGCCGTCCACTTCGGACAGTTACGGCCCTCCCGGTGGTTCCGCTGGATCCCGACCTGGCCGGTGTTCCTGCTTTCCGCGCTGTACACGCTCCCGTACGCCTTACCGGTGTGGCCGTCCGCCTGGCTCGCGGAAGGCCGGGACGTCCCGCGCCCGGCGTACGCGCTGGAGGAGATCGGCTGGCCGGATCTGGCGCGTTCCGTCGCGGACGCCTATCACCGGCTCCCGCCGGACCAGCGGGCGCGCACCACGCTCGTCACGGCCGGGTACTGGCAGGCCGGAGCGCTGGACCGGTACGGCGCCGACTACGGGCTTCCCGCCGTGTACAGCCCCAGCCGGGGCTTCTGGTACTTCGGGCATCCGCCCGAGACCGCGGACAGCGTCCTGTTCGTCGGGCCTGATCCGGCGCGGCTGCTGCGGTCGTTCACCGACGCCCGGATCGTCTCCCGCGTGGACAACGCGGCCGGCGTCCGCAACGTGAGCCGGGGAATGCCGATCTGGCTGGTCACCGGCCATACCGAAACCTGGGCCACGGCGTGGCCGGGCCTGCGAGAATTCCGGGTATGACCAGCTGGATCCGGTGGCAGGACTCGCTGTGGCCGTCACCTGACGACGGCGGGGCACTGTGGCGCCCTTGGGGCGGCCGGATCGAAAGGTATCTGCCGTACGCGCTGCTCGCGCTCAGCACAGTGCTCAGTCTCGTGATCTCCGGCCACGACCCACTGCGCACCCTGGGACTGGCCGGGATCGCGGCCGTCTGGCTCCTGCTCACCTCCACGCTATTGCCGGAGCGCTGGGAAGGTCATCCGGTCGTGATCGCCGTGTCCTTCACTGGACTGGTCGCGATCGCGGCAGTGCTCGAAGCGCACGACACGATCTTCCTCATCTTCATGATCACCGGGTTCTTCGACGCGATGCGCCTGCGGCCGGCCCCGCTGGCGCTGGCCGGGATCTTCGTGGTCTCCGCGCTGATCAACACGATCCCCAACGGCGGCCCGCTGCGGGCGTTCGCCGACCAGCCCGCGCTGTGGACCGTGGTCACGCTGGTGCAGACGGCCGCCGTCGGCGGGGGCGGGCTCGTCTCGGCGGCGATGGCACGGCAGCACGCGGAGCGCAAGCGCGTGCTCGACGAACTGGCCGCCACCCAGGAAGAGAACGCGGTACTGCAACGGCAACTGCTGAGCCAGGCGCACGAAACCGGTGTCCTCGACGAGCGTCAGCGGTTGAGCCAGGAAATCCACGACACGCTCGCCCAGGGCTTCACCGGGATCATCACCCAGCTGGAGGCGGCCGCCGAGGCGAAGGGCGATCCCGCGGAATGGCAGCGGCACGTCGGCTCCGCGATGACCTTGGCGCGGGAGAACCTGACCGCCGCCCGGCGTTCCGTGCGGGCGCTCGGCCCGCAGCCGCTGTCCGCCGCGACCCTGCCCGAGGCGCTTGGCGAGGTCTCCCGGAGATGGAGCGACCGGACCGGTGTCGAGGTCCGGTTCACCACCACCGGGACCACGCGGGCGCTGCATCCCGAGATCGAAGCGACGCTGCTGCGGATCACGCAGGAAGGGCTGGCCAACGTAGAGAAGCACGCCGCCGCCACGATCGTGGGGCTCACGTTGTCCTACATGGGCGATCAGGTGACCGTCGACGTCCGGGACGACGGGAAGGGCTTCGAACCGGACGCGGCGGGCGAAGGTTTCGGCATCCCCGGGATGCGCGCCCGTGTCGCCAGGCTGGCGGGAACACTGCACGTCGAATCCGAGCCGGGCGGCGGAACGGCCGTGTCGGCCGATCTGCCCGCCATCGCATTGGAGGCCGGGGTATGACGATCACGCTGCTGATCACCGACGACCACCCCATCGTCCGCGACGGGCTGCGCGGCATCTTCACCGCCGACCAGGGATTCGAGGTGCTCGGCGAGGCGTCCTCCGGTGACGAAGCCGTCGCGTTGACGGAGAAACTCCGCCCCGACGTCGTGCTGATGGATCTGCGGATGCCGGGCTCCGGTGGGGTCGCCGCGATCGCGAAGCTGGCACAGCTAGGCAATCCCGCGCGGATCCTCGTGCTGACGACCTACGACACCGACACCGACGTCATCCCGGCGATCGAAGCCGGTGCGACCGGCTACCTGCTCAAGGACGCTCCTCGCGAGGAGCTCTTCCGCGCGGTCCGGGCGACGGCGCGCGGCGAGGCCGTGCTCTCCCCCGCCGTCGCCGATCTGATCCTGGGCAGGATGCGCGCGCCCACCCCGGAACCACTGAGCAAGCGGGAGCTCGAAGTCCTCGCTCTGATCTCGCGTGGGTCGACCAACAAGGAGGCCGCGAAACTGCTGTTCATCAGCGAGGCCACGGTCAAGACGCACCTCGTGCACGCGTACGCGAAGCTCGGGGTGAAGGATCGCGCGGCCGCGGTCGCGACCGCTTTCGCGCGGGGACTGCTCGGCGGCTGAGGCCTACGGGGTCCAGCCGGTCGAGTCCGCCCACGCCTCGGCCCGGGTGAAGGCCGCGTCGACCCAGCCCTGCTTCTCGTCGGTGTACCGCTCGACCGTCCCGTCGCCGGCGTGTTTCGCGGCCATGGCGTTCTTGACCGCCGCGTAGGCGTCGCGCTCGTCCGGGTTCTGCCGCAGCCACTCCGGGAACAGCAGCGCGAGGCGCCAGGCCGGCGTCTCCTGCGAGCGGACGTGCAGGTTGACCGGACGGCGGGGATCGCCCCCGAAATGGAACCGCTTGGGCCAGGTGCCCTCTTCACCGTGCGCGTCGTCGAACCACTCCCCCTCCGCCCGGGGGAACCCCGCGTCGGAGAGCGTGTCGGCCAGCTCGTCCGCCTTGTCCAAAGTGGACACGGTCAGCTGGAGATCGAGGATGTCCTTGGCGGGCAGCCCCGGCACGGACGTCGAACCGATGTGATCGACCCGCACGGCGTTGTCACCGGCCACCACGCGGATCCGCGCGAGCGCGCGCTCGGCCTGCGCGGGCCAGGTCTCGTCGTACGGCGCGATCTTCGGCGACATCGGCGCACGCGGCTTGCGGAGCCGCACGTTCGCCTCGAACGGGGTCAGCCTGTCCGCCCACAGCGCGTCGACCTCGGCGAGCACGATGTCGGGCGCGCCGCTGTTGTCGAACCAGACGTCGGCCACGGCCCGGCGCTGATCGGTCGTTGCCTGCGCCTTGATCCTGGCGCGCGCGTCGTTCTCGGCCATGCCCCGCGCCTCGACCAGGCGGCGGACCCGGACCTCCTCCGGCGCGTCGACCATGACGACGAGGTGGTACATCGGCGCGAGCCCGCCTTCGACCAGCAGCGGGATGTCGTGGACGATGATCGCGTCCGGCGCCGCGGCCGCCATCAGCTCGGCCGTCCTGGCGCCGACCCTCGGATGGACGATCGAGTTCAGCCGCTTGCGGGACTCTTCGCCGGCGAACGCCTTGGCGGCGAGCGCGGCCCGGTCCAGCGCGCCGTCGGCGGCGAGGATGTCTTCGCCGAACGCCTCGACGAGGTCGGCGAGCCCCGGTGTCCCCGGCTCGACGACCTCCCTGGCGATCTTGTCGGAGTCGATGAGGACGGCGCCGTGCTCGGAAAGCCGGTTCGCCACCGTCGATTTTCCGGCGCCGATCCCGCCGGTCAGGCCCACACGCAGCATGGCGATCAGCCTAGTGGCGCGACCCGGCCCGACCGCGCAGGGTCACGAGATGCGCACATCCGGCACAGACGGATGCAAAAGGCAAGTTCATAGTGACGCGAGACTCAACCTTTATGGGTGGCACGCCGGTCGGTTACCGGGCTTCGGACGCTTGATTGCGTACCGTGCGCGGCGAAGGTAGCCCACACGGAGGAAAGATGGCAGACGGTAAGCACGTCGGAAGGCACCGGCTCGGAACGCCGGGCCTGGTGCACTGTGTCCTCCATCGTCCCGTGGCCGACGCCCTCGCCGAATACCGGCGTACGTGGCTGAGCGCGCTCCTCGTTCCCGCCAAGCACAGCTTCGCCGGACTCCGCCGCAAGGCCCGCGCCGCGGCGCTCGAACGCATCTGGGTGCCGTCCGTCCCGTCGGTCCGGACCGCCACCTCCTGACTCCCGCTCCCCCTCTACCGCATTCAGTCCTCTGAATGCGGTAGTTGCGCGTGCAAGGAACGCATTCAGAGGACTGAACGCGGACAAGAAAGCGGCCCCGGTCCGAAGTGGACCGGGGCCGCTGTCTGTCAGCTAGTGGCTGAGCGCCTGGATCAGGCAGCGCCGCCCGACAGCTTCTCGCGGAGAGCCGCGAGCTGCTCGTCGCTGGCGAGCGTGCCACCGCTCTTGGCCTCGGCCGGAGCGGAGGTGTAGCTCTGCTCGCCCGAGTCGCTCGAGGTGACACCGGTCGCGGCGTCCGCGGCGGCTTCGGCGTCGGCCTCGGCTGCCTTCTGGACCTGCTTCATGTGAGCCTCGTAGCGGGTGTGAGCCTCGGCGTACTGACGCTCCCACTCCTCACGCTGCTTGTCGAAGCCTTCCTGCCACTCCTGGGTGTCCGGGTCGAAGCCTTCGGGGTAGATGTAGTTGCCCTCGGCGTCGTACTCGGCGGCCATGCCGTACTGGGTGGGGTCGAACTCGGTCTCCGGCGTGACGCCCTCGTTCGCCTGCTTCAGCGACAGCGAGATGCGACGACGCTCGAGGTCGATGTCGATGACCTTGACCATCACGTCGCCGTTGACCTGGACGACCTGCTCCGGGATCTCCACGTGGCGCTCGGCCAGCTCGGAGATGTGCACCAGGCCCTCGATGCCCTCCTCGACGCGCACGAACGCACCGAACGGGACGAGCTTGGTGACCTTGCCCGGCACGATCTGGCCGATCGCGTGGGTGCGGGCGAACTGACGCCACGGGTCTTCCTGGGTCGCCTTCAGCGACAGCGAGACGCGCTCGCGGTCCATGTCGACGTCCAGAACCTCGACCGTGACCTCCTGGCCGACCTCGACGACCTCGGACGGGTGGTCGATGTGCTTCCAGGACAGCTCGGAGACGTGCACCAGGCCGTCGACGCCACCCAGGTCCACGAAGGCACCGAAGTTGACGATGGACGACACGACGCCCTTGCGGACCTGGCCCTTGGCGAGCGCGTTGAGGAACTCGCTGCGCACCTCGGACTGGGTCTGCTCCAGGTAGGCGCGGCGGGACAGGACCACGTTGTTGCGGTTCTTGTCCAGCTCGATGATCTTCGCCTCGAGCTCGCGGCCGACGTACGGCTGCAGGTCGCGCACGCGGCGCATCTCGACCAGCGACGCGGGCAGGAAGCCGCGGAGGCCGATGTCCAGGATGAGGCCGCCCTTGACGACCTCGATGACGGTGCCCTTGACGGGCTCGTCCTTCTCCTTGAGCTCCTCGATCGTGCCCCAGGCGCGCTCGTACTGCGCACGCTTCTTGGACAGGATCAGACGGCCTTCCTTGTCCTCCTTCTGGAGGACCAGGGCTTCGACCTCATCGCCGACGGTGACAACCTCAGCCGGGTCGACATCGTGCTTGATGGAGAGCTCGCGCGAGGGGATGACACCCTCGGTCTTGTAGCCGATGTCGAGCAGGACCTCGTCACGGTCGACCTTGACGATGGTTCCTTCGACGATGTCGCCATCGTTGAAGTACTTGATCGTCTTGTCGATCGCAGCGAGGAAGTCTTCCTCCGACCCGATGTCGTTGATAGCGACTTGCTGGGGCCCGGCGGGGGCGGTCGGGGCGGTGGCGGTGTCGGTCGTCATTAGGCGGGTTGCTCCGGTGGATGGGAAGTAGTGGGTTTGCAGTTAGGGCACCATGGGCTTCCGACATGAGGCGACCGCATAAGCAAACGTCCACAGGGAACGACCGCGAGCATCACCGCATCCGGTACGCGACCCCCTGACCCGGACGCTGAGCGAACCGGGGGAAAGAGTAGCGCGAACCCACTGCGCTAACAGATATCCTACGCGGCCCCCTGTACACGGCACAATCAGGGTCGCCCCCACGATCACGGCGGGCGGATAAACTGTCCCGCGAAGCCCTGACCTGGGGAAAGGATATCGGTTTGAGCCAGCAGTCCGTCACCGAGCCCGAACGGCACGCAGAGGCCGAGGAGCGGCTCGGCACCGCGGGGGTCGCCTACCGGGCGGTCTCGGCGCCGGAGGCCACCGCCGCGAACCTGGCGTGGTGGGACGCCGACGCCGACGACTACCAGGCCACGCACGGCGGCTTCCTCGGCGACGCGGACTTCGTCTGGTGCCCGGAGGGCGTCCGCGAGGCCGACGTCGCGCTTCTGGGTGAAGTCGGCGGCAAACGGATCCTCGAGGTCGGCTGCGGACAGGCGGCCTGCTCGCGCTGGCTCGCCACGCAGGGCGCCGACGCGGTGGCGACCGACCTGTCGGGCGGCATGCTCCGGCACGCGAAAGAGGGCAACGAGCGCACCGGCACCCCCGTCCCGCTCGTGCAGGCGACGGCGGAGTCGCTCCCGTTCGCCGACGCGAGCTTCGACGCGGCCTGCTCGGCCTTCGGCGCGGTGCCGTTCGTGGCGTCGGTGGACGTCGTGTTCGCCGAGGTGCACCGGATCCTCCGGCCGGGTGGCCGCTGGGTGTTCTCGGTGACGCATCCGATGCGCTGGATCTTCCCCGACGACCCCGGGCCGCAGGGCCTCACCGTCACCCAGCCGTATTTCGACCGCACGCCCTACGTCGAGGTCGACGAAGAGGGCGTCGCGACCTACGTCGAGTACCACCGCACCCTCGGCGACTACGTCCGCGCGCTCGCCGACGCCGGGTTCGCGCTGACCGACCTCATCGAGCCCGCCTGGCCGGAGGGCCACTCCCGCACGTGGGGGCAGTGGAGCCCGTTGCGCGGCAAGCTCTTCCCCGGCACGGCGATCTTCCGCACCCAGCGGGGATGACCCCGGCGGCGGAGCGGCAGCGGGCGCGGTTCGCCGCGCTCGATCCGTTGCTCCCGCCGCCGCCTCCGCTCCCGGCCGGAGAACCCGTCGAAGCGGACGGTGCCTTCGGGACGATCGCGCACGTCCGGTTCGCGGCGGGTTCCTGGCAACGGCTCTGGAGCCCGGCCCATCTGCAGATCCTTTCCGCGGTCCTCCCGCTCGACGCCGGCGCCGGGATGAGCGCGCTGCTCTCCGCCTGGCGCGAGCGGATCGCGCTCGCCGACGCCGAACCCGATTCGTCGTGCACGGTCACCTGGCCCAGCCGTGACGTCGCGGTGTCGCGGGCCCTGCTCGACCACGGGCTCGCGCCGCAACTGGCGCTGGCCGTCCGCGCGCCCGCGGCGGGCGAGGCGTATTCCGTCCCCGGCGTGACCATCCGCGCGTCGACCCACGGCGACCTGGAAGAGATCGTCGGCCTGCGCTTCGAAGAACTCCGCTACACCTCGCTGGTCGGCCATGGTGTCGTCAGACCGGGGGCCGAGGCCCTGCTCGCGGAAGAGGTCCGGCGCGGCCTGCAGTTCGGCGGCCGCGTCTGGATCGCCGAAGAGGAAGGCGTCACGGTCGGGATGGTGACCGGCGGGAAGCGCTCCCCGGCCCCCGGTGACGCGCTCGCCGGGCGGCTGCCGCCCGGTGAGTGGGGCTACGTCGGAACGCTCGCGGTGACCGCGGCCGCGCGGGGGCGAGGGATCGGGCGCGCGCTGACCGCCGTCGCGCACGACGAGCTGTTCTCGCCGTCGCTGCGCGGTACCTTCGTCTCGTACAATCCGGCCAATCCGCTCTCCCCGGTGTTCTGGCACCGGCAGGGTTATCGTCCACTGTGGACGACGTGGGCCGCCTGCCCCGCCGCGGCCCTGCGGTAGTGGTCGATTCTGGGGACGGGATGGAAATCGAGAAGACGTTGTTCGACGCGCACCGCGCCCGGTTCGCGGCGATCGACCGGCTCCTGCCCGAAGCGGCGCCGCCCCCGGTCGGCGGCGAGCGCGTGGACGCCGCCACGGCGGCGGGTGTCCAGGTCACCGGCGTGGTGCAACGTCAGCTGCACGGTCCGGACGACGTCACCCTGCTCTGGTCGGCCGCCGACGCGTGGCAGCTGTTCCCCTTCATCGGGACCACCGGCACTGAAGGCATGGACGTGCTGCTGCGCGCGTGGCGGACGCGGATCGACGCCGAAGCACCCGGCGAGGATTCGTCCTGCGTGATCAACTGGCCGAGCCGAGACGCCGAGGCGATCCGCGCGTTCCTCGACCACGGGCTGGTGCCGATGTCCGCCCTCGCCGTGCGCACCGGGCGCCGTCGCGACGATCCGGGCGCCGACGGCGTGACCGTCCGCCGGGCCCGGCACGAAGACTTCGACACCCTGCTCGAACTGGCCGTGTCGACGCACGACTACATCGGCAAGGTCGCCACCCGGTACCGCCCGAACGCCGCCGAACTGCTCGCCCCGGCGCTGGAAGTCGCCCTCGACAAGGACCGCCCGCTGTTGTGGCTGGCCGAACGGGACGCCCGCGTCGCCGCGTTCGCGCACGGCGCCTGGATCACCTCGACGCCGGGTTCGGCCGAGGCCGAACTCCTCCCCCACGGCCGCTGGGGTTACGTCAACAACGTCGTCACCGTGCCCGCCCTGCGCGGGAGCGGCCTCGGCCGCACACTGATGGCGGCGGTGCACGAGGAGTTCGCCGCGGGCGGCGCCGACGGCACGTACCTCTACTACAACCCGACCAACCCGCTTTCTTCGGTGTTCTGGCACCGGCAGGGTTATCGTCCACTGTGGACGTCCTGGGAGGTCCATCCGGCTTCGGCCCTGCGTTAGCCGTCCGGTTTGCGGGGGTTTCGTCACTCTTGCGTGTGACGTAAGCCCCCCACGGTTGTATACCTCCCAGGTCAGGGCTAACTTTTGAACTGACCAGTCAGTTTAAGTTCCGCGAGTCACCGACCTGGGAGTTCTTCGTGCGGGTTCAAGCCGACAGGGTGTCCGTGACCGGACCCCACGGCACGTTGCTGTCGCCTACCTCGCTCACCGTTTCGGGCGGTGAGCTGGCGATCGTGCACGGCGAGCCGGGGGTCGGCGTCACCGCCTTCGGGCTGGCGCTGGCGGGCAGGCTGAAGCCCGCCACCGGGACGGTGACCGTCGAGGGCGGCGACCCGCAGAAGGTCGTGGCGATCGTCGACTCCCCCGGCGTGAGCGAGCCGGACGGCGCGTTGTCGCTGCAGGTCGTCGTCGGGGAGGAACTCGAACTGGCGAAACGCCCGGCGAACAAGGCCGCCGTCGCGAGCTGGCTGGCCGAACACGACGCCGCCGCTTTCGCCACCACCCGCTTCGAAAATCTCGAACCGGTGCTGCGCACGCGGCTGCTCACCGCGCTGGCCGCGGACCGCAAGGGGGTCGGCGTCCTCGTGCTCGACACCCCGGACCGGCACACCAGCGACGTCGACAGCTGGGCGAAGCTCGCCCGCGAACACGCCGAGCGCGGCCTCGCCGTCATCGTGCTGACCGCCACCACCCCGGTTTCGGCCCTGCCGGAGAAACCCGCCCTCTGCGGCGCCCTCGATCAGCCCGACCCCGTGCGCTGCGCGCCCGTCGAGCCCGAGCCGGACGAAACCGCGGAGATCGAAAAGACTTCAGGAGACCAGGAATGAACCCCGTCCGGATCGCCGCCAACGAGCTGCGCCGGCTGAGCAGCGGCACCCTGCCCAAGCTCGCCATGGTCGCGCTCGTCCTGGTGCCGCTGCTCTACGCGTCCTTCTACCTCTACGCGAACTACGACCCGTACTCGCGCCTCGACAAGCTGCCCGCCGCCGTCTTCACCGCCGACACCGGCGCGAAGGACTCGGCCGGCGTGGAACGCAACGTCGGCCGCGAGGTCACCGACGAACTGGTCAAGTCCGGCACCTTCCAGTGGCACGAGGTGTCGCCGGAGGAGGCGGCGAAGGGCGTCCGCGACGACAAGTACTCGTTCGCCATCGGAATCCCGCGCGACTTCTCCACCGCGCTGCTGTCCTCGGGCAACTTCCAGCCCCAGCAGGCGACGATCACGCTGACCACCAACGACGCGAACAACTACCTGTCCGGGACCATCGCGAAACAGGTGGCCGAACAGGTCCGCAAGACGATCGCGGAGAAGGTCGGCAGCGAAGCGGCGGACAAGTTCCTGGTCGGCTTCTCCACGATCTACGGCAAGATCCAGGAGGCCTCGACGGGCGCTTCCCAGCTCGCCGACGGCGCGGGCAAGCTCAAGACGGGACAGCAGCAACTGGCGGACGGCGCCTCCCAGCTCGCCTCCGGCAGCTCCCAGCTGGCGACCGGGCTCGGCACCCTGAAATCCAGTACCGCCCAGCTCCCCGCGCAGACGCAGAAGCTCGCCGACGGCGCCGGTCAGGTCGCCGACGGGAACCAGAAGGTGGCCGACGCCGCCTCGCTCGCGGCGACGGCTTCCGGGGACATCCAGGCCAAACTCGACGGCTACCGCACCCAGCTCGCGCAGGACCTGCGCGACGCCGGCGTCCCCGAGACGAAGGTCCAGGAGATCCTGAGCCGTCTCGACACCCTCCGGTCGCCGGTCGACCAGGCGAACACGAAGATCCAGGGCGCGAACAGCCAGCTCGCCCAGCTCGCGTCCGGTGCGCGGCAGGTCTCCGACGGCGCGCACCAGCTGGCCTCGGCCACCCCGCAGCTGACCAGCGGCATCGCGCAGGCCGCCGACGCGTCGAACCAGATCCGTGACGGTGCCGCGAAGCTGAACGACGGCGAGAAGTCCGCGGTCACCGGCACGAACCAGCTCGCCGACGGCGCGGTGCAACTGCGCGACGGGCTCGCCGCCGGGCTCAAGGAGATCCCGAACCCGGACGACCCCACCCGCGCGGCGACCGCCAACACGATCGCCGACCCGGTGGCGGTCAACTCCTCCGGCGTCGCCTCGGCCGGGACCTACGGCGCCGGTCTCGCCCCGTTCTTCATCTCGCTCGCGACCTGGATCGGCGCGTTCGTGCTGTTCCTGTTGCTGCGCCCGCTCTCGACCCGCGCCCTGACCGCCGGCGCGTCGCCGTTCAAGGTCGCGCTCGGCGGCTGGCTGTCCTCGGCACTGCTCGGGATCGCTCAGGTGATCGTGCTGTTCGGCGCGGTGACCTGGCTGGTCGGCATCGACGTCGCGCATCCGCTCGGCGCGATCGGGTTCGCCGTGCTGGTGTCGCTGACCTTCACGTCCGTGGTGCACGCGCTCAACGCGTTCTTCGGCGCCGTCGGGAAGTTCCTCGGCCTGGTGTTGCTGGTACTGCAACTGGTCAGCGCGGGCGGCACGTTCCCGTGGCAGACCATCCCGGACGCGTTGTACCCGTTGCACATCGTGCTGCCGATGGGTTACGCGATCGACGGGTTCCGGCACCTGCTCTACAGTGGCGCCTCGATGGAGATCCTCGGTGACATCGGCGTCCTGGTCGCGTATCTCGTCGGCGGGATCCTGGTCTCGACGCTGGCGGCGCGGAAACGGCGCACGTGGACGGTTTCGGCGCTGAAACCCGAGCTGGCGTTGTGAGTCCCCGGGGTGAGGCGACGAAGCAGAAGCTGTTCGAGGCGACGCTTCGGCTGTCGGCCAGCCGCGGCCTCGTCGGGCTGACGGTCGACGACATCGCGGCCGAGGCGAAGGTCGCGAAGGGCACCGTCTACTACAACTTCGGCAGCAAGGACGGTCTCGTCGACGCGCTGCTGCGCTACGGCGTCGGCGTGCTCGCGGACCGCCTGCGCGCGGCCACCGGCGACGGCGACCCGATGGACGTCATCGAGTCGCAAGTGGACGGTGCGCTGGAGTTCATCGCCGAATACCCCGGTTTCTCGCAGATCCTGGTGAGCGAGATGTGGCGTACGCCGGGCACCTGGCACGAGACGCTGACGTTGCTGCGCGAGGAGATCATCTCGATCGTGCGCGAACAGCTCCACCGGCTGGACGCCGCCGGGCGGCTGCCCGACGGCGTCCAGATCCCGACGGCCGCGGCCGGGTTGTTCGGCACGATGCTGGTCGTCGCCCTCGACTGGCAGGTGTTCCAGCCGAAGCGGACGCGGGCCGACGTGCGGGAATCGGTGATGGTGCTGATCCGGGGCCTCGGCCGGAGCTGAAGGACGCTTTCCCCGCATCGCATGCGACGAAAGCGTCCTTCACCGCGTCTCATGCGGGGAAAGCGTCCTTCAGCTCTCCGTGTCCTTGGCCCACTTGAGCTTGACCTCGAAGTTCCCCTCCAGTCCCGTTTTCGCGATGACCGCGCCCGCCTGCGCGGTCAGCTTGACGCCGAACTTGAGCTCGACCTCGTCCGGTCCCCTGGTCATCGACCGGAAGGTGTCCAGAGCCGCCACCGCCGCGTCCTTGACGTTCGCGAGCGCCGCTTCGAAGGATCCCTTGGCGTCCTCGACCAGGTCGTCACGCCGGGAGACCCGGGAGGTGCCGGGGACCGGGTCGATCTCGACGACCACCGAACCGCCGCCTTCGAGGGGGAACCGCGCCAGGTCGTTCACCGATGCTCCTCACTGTCCACAATGGATTTTCAACCATTCGCCGGGCTGGATGCTCTCCCGGACGTCGTCGAGTTGTCTCAGCAGGATGTCCAGGCGGTCCCGGTTGCTCAGGTACTCCAGGACGGCGCGGTGGAACGCGCCGGTCATCGTCGCGGGCATCAGGTCCGACGCGTCGAAGCACAGCGCGGACGCCGTGGTGATCGTGTCCGCGACCCGGCGGCTCACCTCGTCCGGATAGACGTCGAGGCCGAGCTTCCGGTTGGCGGAGAAGGCGTTCGCGCGGGGAATCGACGGCCAGATCCGTTGCGCCTTCTCCGAAGCGAGGAATTCCATCAGCTTCCGCGCACCGGGCGTCTCCTGGAACATCCCGGCGAGGTCGGCGGCGACCTCGGAGACGTCCCGCCCCGGGAAGGTCAGGAAGTCGAAATCGGTACCGGGCTTGGGGAACGTCCCGTCCGGCCGCTGGAAGTTCTGGTACCGGCTCATGATGAACGACGCCTGGTGTTCGAGCGCGCATCCGGGCGGGTCGGTGAACATCGGCTTGCCCGCGTCACCGAAGTCGGTCAACAGGGCGGCCGCGGTACCGCCCCGGATCGCGCTGGGCTCGAGTACGGAACCCCAGTCCAGCCAGGCCTGTTTGACCTCGGGCGACCTCCATTCGAGGCCGCCGGACGCCCACTGCCGGTACTTGTCGGGGCCCGCCGAATGCAGCAGGATGTCCTCGATCCAGTCGGTTCCCGGCCAGCCCGAGGCAGGCGGGGCGCCCATCCCGACGCACCAGGGCGTGCCCCCGGCGGCCGCCAGCCCGGCCGAATACTCGCGGAGCCCGGCGAACGTCGTGGGACGGATCCCGGTCATCCGCGCGGGGTTGTACCAGATCAGGCTCTTGAGATCGGCCTTGACGGCGACCGCGTACAACCTCTCGGTGCCGATCTGCTGCAGCGTGACCCATTGCGGGCTGAAGGACCGGGTCACGGCGGCGGAGAGATCTTCGTCGAGCGGCAGCAGATCACCCGACTTCTGGTACTTCGCCAGCACCCCGGCGTTGGGCAGGACGGCCACGTCCGGCGGCGTGCCGCGCTGGACGTCCGAAGCGAGCACCTGGTCGACGGCCCGCGTTCCCTCGTAGAGGTAATCGATCCCGGTGTCGGCCTTGAAAGCCTCCAGCACCTGGCGGAACGCCCTCTCCTCCTCCCCTGTCCAGGACGCGAGGACGACGACCGGCCCGTCCGCCGCCGACGCCGAACAGCCGCCCGCGACCAGCGACAGCGCCATCACCACGGCCAGCAGGCGTTTCACGGGCGGTACCGGTATTCGTCGATCCTGGCGTGCAGGCCGAGCAGGACGAGCCCGCCCGCGAGCAGGGTGCCCGCCGGGATCAGGAATTCCCGCCCGCCCGATTCGGCCGCGGCGGAGGCATCGGCCGCCACCGCCTTCGCGCCCGCCGTGGCCACCCGCGTGTTGTCGGTCGCCGGCGTGGTGGCCTGCCGTACCCGCTCCCGGAACCCGTCGACGGTCACACCGCATCCCTGCTCCTCGTCGCAGTACCCGGCCAGCAGCTCCGCGAGCCGTCGCTGGCCTTCGTCGTCGGCCGCCTTGATCTGCGCGGCCCGCGCGGCGGCGACGCCGTCGAGCCGCCCCCCGACCGAGTCCAGCCGGTCACGGCTGACCAGGGTGAACACCACGGCGACCCCGATGGCGGCGATCAGCACGGTCGCCGCGAGCAGCGGGACGTTCGCCACGCGGCGGAACCGTTTCCTCAGGTACAGCTGGGTGAGGACCAGCAGCGCCAGGAGCGCGAGCACCGGCAGAAGCCACAGCGGGAGCATCGCGAGACTCATCCCGGTGGACGCCAGCTGCCGGTCCAGCGCCTCGCGTTGCCTGCCCTGCAACAGTTCCAGCTCCTCCAGGACACCGCCCGGAGCGTGCAACAGCCTTGAGGCATGCCAGAGATCGACCGCGCCCAGTACGGCGGCGTCCGGCTGACGGAAGTGCACGTCGGCCTGCCCGATGGAGCCCGAGTAGGCCGCGACCTGGCTTTCGATCACCTGGAGCGCGTTACCGCCTTCCTCACCCGCCTGGTTGAACTCCGCGACCCTCGCAAGGCTTTGGCTCGCCAGCGCCAGCTGGTTCGAGTACTCCTGTCCCGGCCCGGCGAGTCGCGCCTCGCCGGAGGCGAAACTCGCGATCGCCGCGGCGTCGGCGGCCACCAGCGCGGCCCGCGCGGCCGTCACTTCGAGTACCGCGTGCGCGGTGCGGTCGCGGACGGTCTCCGCCGTGTTCTGGACGTTCTGGAACGCCCACAGCGACACCACCAGTACCGCGAGGGTGAGCGCCAACAGGGCGGTGCGGAGGCGGACCAGCCGCACCCTGGTGGCCGTCACGAAACCGCCTCGCCGAACGGTCTTCCGCAGCCCACGCAGAAGTTCGCCCCGGCGGGCGAAAGCGCGGGGCAGGCGGGGCAGGTGAGTGGCGCTCCTTCGGGCATCGGCCGATCTTCCTGCGGAAGTGCGATTTCCGAAACCCTCGACGGGATGACGACGTGCAACGCGTGGCTGCGCGTCGCGTCCGGCCGCAGGCGCACGATCCCCTTCTCGGCGTCGACGATCTCCACGACCCCCGAGAGACGGCTGAGCGTCTCTTCGTCGCCCGAAGCGGTGGCCAAGGCGACCGCCCGGCCCCAAGCCTGCTCGGCCCCGGCCCGGTCTCCTGCCGCGTACGCGTCGCCGCCCGAGGTCAGCGCCTCACCGAGATCGGCCTGTGCGGCGTACTTCGAAACCATCGGGTGAATGAGCGTCGGCGGAATCGGGTCACGGGTCCACCTCCCCGCGATGGCCAGCGCGTCCTCCTCGACCGTGGCTCCCGGCACGGGGACGAGTTCCGTCCACGCCAGCTGACGATCCTGTCCGTGGCTGGGTTCGAGGTCCGGATCGAGATCCAGGATCAGCTGGTAATCCCGGGTCTCGTCGCTCGCGAACGAACCGAGCGACAGCTCCTGCTCGCGAAGCGCGACCTCCTGGCACCGGTCCGTGAGGTCGTACTCGTCGGGGAACACCTGCTTGATCGACCGCAGCCTGCTGAACGGCATGGTGCCGATGCGCAGGCGGACCTCGGGCAGCACCTTCGTCATCGCGCTCTCGACCAGCTGCCGGAAATCTTCGGCCAGCTTGTCGTCCTCGACGACCGAGTCGACGTTCCCGCGCAGCACCCGGCCGATCTGGGTGAGTTCCGCGGGCTCCCAGCCGTCGCCGATCCCCCTGGCGTCGCAGACGAACCGGCCTTCGCAGCTGTTCAGCACGCTCATCAGGTCGGCCCTGGTCTGCGAATCGTTGCGGCCGTCGGTGAGCAGGATCGCGTGGCGGACGGCGCCGGGCACGAGGTCGAAGAGGTCGCGTGCCTTGGCGAGCCAGGCTCCCATCGCGGTGCCACCGACGGCCGCGAGGTGCTCGACGGCGGCGCGCGCCTCCGCCCGGGTCTCCGCGGAGGCGGTCACCAGGCCGTCCTCGGCCGGGTAGATCATCTTGGCGCCTTCGGTGCCCTGGATGACGGCGAACCGTACACCGTCGGGCAGGACGTCGATGGCCGCCGCTGCCGCCTGCCTGGCCTCGCCGATCTTGGTGCTGGGGAAGCGCATCGAACTGGAGCAGTCGATCATCAGGACTTCGGCGGCCGTCCTGGACACGGCCGCCTCGCCGCCGCGGGAGACGACCCGGACGATCGCGGTCATCGTCCGGTCGCCCTCGGCAAGGAACTTGTTCTGGTGCACTTCGAGGCCCAGACTCGGTTCCCTCATTTCGCCCCTTTCACACCAAGGTCACCGGTCTCACGGAATTGGCGAGATCGATCAGCACGTCGTGCGCTTCCGCCGTCGGCGCGTGGTGGGCGAGCCGACGGTACGACTTGTCCAGCGCCGTGCGGGCACCCGTCTCGCCCGCGCGCAGGATCTCGCCTTCGGTGATCCCGTCCTGCCCGAGGAGCACGGCGGCCAGCCCGGTCTCGCGCACGGCGGTCACCAGCCTGTCGAGGAAATCGCCGTCGAGATCCAGAGCGGTCAGCCGGACCACGGCGTCGTCGAGTTCGGCCGACGCCGGGAGATCCCCCGTCCCCGGCATCGGCGCGGACAGCACCCGCACCCCGGCGATCCGCGCCGCCTCGTCGTAGCGCGAGAATTCCGGGACCTGGTCGAGGATTTCGACGGCGGCGGCGCGGTTGCCACGCATCAGCCGGACCCGCGCGAGCCCGAACGCCGCGCTGACCTGCGACCGGTCCCGCACCCACAGCGCGTCGTAGTACCGCTCGGCGGCGGCCGCGCCGTTGAGGTGCTCCTCGCAGAGCCCGAGCGCGAGTTTCGGCGGCTCCTCGCCGGGGATGTCGCGGTACACGGCGGTGAACTTCTCCTTCGCCGCCGCGAAATCGCCGGCGCCGAGCGCGAGCAGGCCGCGGTGCCACGCCACTCGCCAGTCATGGGCGGCGCGCTCGCCCAGCAACCGTTCGGCCTCAGCCACCGCCAGAGCGCCTTCGACGGTCGCCCCGAGCTCCAGATGTGCCCGGCAGCGGCGGAACTCGACCTCGACCGAACCCGGTACCTTGTCGAGCTTCTTCAGCAGCCGCGCGGCATCGGGCGCCCGGACGGCGCGCAGGAAGCTCGCCTGCGGGTCGTCCGGATCCTCGCGCGGCACGGGGAGCCCGACGGCGATCTCCGCGGCGCTCGGACGCGCGCCGAGCGAGACGGGTGTCCCCCGCGTCCAGTGCTCCAGCGGCGGAGCCTGGCCGAGCCCGGCGTCGAGCAGAACCGCCCCTTCGGCGAACAACGTCGAGCCGGCGGGCCGGGATTGCTTGTCCCGCAAGGAAAGGATTTCGCTCAGCACACCGTCGAGCTGGACCAGCATCTCGCGCGCGGTCGCGAACCGTTGCTCGAACGGGGCGGTCGCCCGGTCGAGGACACGGAGGAACGATTCGATGCCGAACCGGACGCCGCGCGCGTCGGTGGTGACCGACCAGCCGTCGCTGGCCTGGAAGAGCTCCCGCAGCGTCACGCCGACGGTGTGGATGTCAGACCGGACGGTGAGCCCGTGTTCCGCCCGTTCCCGCGGCGACACCTGATAGTGCTCGGTACCGACGATCGGGCTTTCGTCGTCGGTGATCTTGCGGATGGCGCCGAAATCGATGAGCTTGATCCGTTTCTCGCCGTGGATCACGTTGTCCGGCTTCATGTCGCAGTACAGCAGGCCCTCGCCGTGCAGGTAGTCGAGCGCGGTCAGGATCTCGCGCCCGTACGCCACGACGTGCTCGACGAGCAGCCGTCCTTCACTGGAGTCCAGCCCGGCCCGGCCGCGATTCTTGACCTCCCGCAGGGAAAGCCCGTCGACGAACTCCATGACGATGTAGCGGAGGTCCTCGTGTTCGACCACGTCGAGGATCCGGACGACGTTCGGATGGTCCAGCGCGGTGAGCACCTGGCTTTCGGTCTCCGCGATCCGGACGGCGGCGGTGTTGTTCGTGTTGATCAGGCCCTTGAGTGCGACGTACCGGTCGCCGAGCCCGGAATCCGTCGCCAGGTAGACGAACCCGAGCCCACCGCGCGCGACGCAGCCGAGCACGTGGTAGCGGCCGTCGACCACGTCGCCGGCCGCGAGCTTGGGCGCGAAGGAGAACGGCGTCCGGCAGACCGGGCAGAACCCTTCGGTGGGCGCGGGCCCGCCGCCGACCGAACGGCCGACCGGGGTGGCCGTGCACCCGTGCTTGCCGCAGAACCGTTCCTCTTCCGGGACATGCGGTTCGGTGAGCAGGCGGCCCGCGACATCCGGGAGTTCGACGACCGGCAGCGGGACCCGGTCGTCCGCGCTCGCGTGTCCCGCGATCTGCTGGGAACGAGTGACCACCGTGCTGGTGATCCTGGTCGGCGCCTCGCCGGGGCCGGGGATCACCAGTGTCGGTTTCTCCCGCGGCGCGGGCTCTTCCGGTGTCCCCGGCGGCAATCCGCAGATCTTGCAGAACCCGGTCTTGCCGAGCACACCCGGGCAGCCGTCGTGTCCGCAGGCCGTCATCCGTCGATCCGTTTCCGTACGGTGTCCGCGTACCGCTCGACGGCCGCCGCCGCGGCAACGAGGTCACACGGTCCTTCGAAGAGCATCCGCCAGGCGGGTGCGTAGGCGGCGTCCAGTTCGACGTCTTCGACGAGGCCGCTGTTACGGGCCATCTCCCCGTACGCGTCGAGCCGGGCGCGTAGTTCCGCGCGCCGCGCGAGGTTCTCGTCGAGGAGTCGGCGGAGGTCGCGGGCGCGCTCGACGGTCTTGGCCACGGCTCGCTCGCAGACCGGAAGCTGCCTTTTCACCCATTCGGTTTCGCCGTCCTTCTCCGCCGAACGCAGTTGCGTCAACGCGCCTCTCAGCCGTCGCGCCTTGGGATGAACGTGCGGAGCGTCGGAAAAGCGGGGCGCGTCGCCCAGATTCTCCCTCTCCAGGCTGTCGAGTTCACCCAACCGGGTTTCCAGCAAGGCGAGGCGGCCCTCGGTGTCGTCCTCGCCGGCGGACAGGACGTCCGTGCTCGACCGGACCACGCTCACTCCCGGCGAGGTCTCCTCGCGGAAGGCCAGCGCGAGCCGAAGCCCGAGCTCGTGCGCGCGCTGGGCCAGCGGCACGAGCACCTCGCCGACGAGCACGTCGGGCTCGGCCGCTTCGTCGATCCCGGAGACGACGACGGTACGCGCGGACCCGTGACGGCCCGCGGGCGAATCCGCGGCGACGTCGAGCCGGTCGACGATCCGGCGGCGGACCTCGTCGGCGGTCTTGCCGACGGCGTCGACTGCGAGCACGACACTGCCCAGCGGCGGCACGGTCGGCCCGGACACGCTCCGGCCCGCCCCGCGCTCGCGGTCGGCGAGGACGACGGCCCGCCGAAGCGAAGTGGCGACGGCGGAATCGTGCTCCCCCATGATGATCACCCGGACGTCCGCCCGGCCGTGCCCGCCGAGCCACCTGGCGAATTCGCGGGCGAACAGCGGATCGATCGCGGGCGGTTCCGGGTACCGCACGAAGCCCGGGTCGATCGCGGGGGTGCCCTCGGCCCAGCGGCGCAGGGCGGGCAGATACCCGAGCATGGTCTCGACCGGGATCATCCACGAGACCCGGCCTGCCTCGGTCGCGTACCGGGTCGCGACCATGCCGACGACGTGACCGGTCTTCTCGGCGATCACCGCGGAACCGCTGAAGCCGTGGGTGATCGGCTCGGCGTCCGGAGTGCGGTGCAGCTGGACGCGTTCGAGGCCGTGGCCGCCGTCGCCGACGACGGTCGCCAACGACCACATGCCGTCCGAGTTGGGCGGGAAGCCGTACGCGCGGACCCGTTGGCCGTCTTCGAGGGCCGTCCGGTGGAGCGGGGCGCCGGAGATCTGCTCCTCGGGGTCACGCAACCGGAGCAACGCGATGTCCCCGCCGTCGTCACCGATGGGCGCCGCCAGATCGAGGAGCGTGGCTATTCCGGGCTCCGCACCGGGGAGCGCCACGAAATCCACGGCGACGTCGTCATGGCCTTCGATCACATGAGCGCAGGTGAGGAGGTGTTCGCCGTCGAGCATGGTCCCGGCGCCCAGGATCCGCCCACGGTGATCGCGCAGCCGCACCCGCCAGCGTCCGCGCTCGGAAGTCACGCGAAAGACCCTACCGATCGTGAGTGGTAATGACGGCTCTAACCGTCATTACCACTCACGAGGCCTAATTGTTTGGGGTGAACCCGCGGCCGCCATCGACCTCGGCAGGGCGCTACCTGGTCACCCACGTCCCGGTGGCAGGCAAAGGCGCCCTGCCACCGCGATAGCGGGGCCTTCGGCCGGGCGGGTTCGCGCGTTCGGTCCCGTTTCACGGTCCGTCTTCAGCTCCGCCGACAGGCTCTAATGTGCGGCGTCGTTCCAAGACCGTCCGTACCCCACGGACACCTCCAGTGGGACCGCCAGTTCGTAGGCGGAGCCCATTCCCTGGCGCACCAACGCTTCCAGCTGCTCGCGCTCGCCATCAGCGACCTCGAGGACGAGTTCGTCATGGACCTGGA
Source organism: Amycolatopsis sp. NPDC057786 (assembly GCF_042797905.1). Classification (NCBI taxonomy): domain Bacteria; kingdom Bacillati; phylum Actinomycetota; class Actinomycetes; order Pseudonocardiales; family Pseudonocardiaceae; genus Amycolatopsis; species Amycolatopsis sp. NPDC057786. The sequence goes on along the minus strand of NZ_JBHVKW010000005.1, from coordinate 169,566 downwards.
GCAGCACGCGGCTCTTCAGCTTCGCCTCGGTCAGCGCCTTGTGCACGTTGAGCATGGCGACCTTGATGATGTCCGCCGCGCTGCCTTGGATGGGGGCGTTGAGCGCCATTCGCTCGGCCATTTCGCGGCGCTGCCGGTTGTCGCTGTTGAGGTCCGGCAGATACCGGCGGCGGCCGAAGATCGTCTCGGTGTAACCGACCTTCGCCGCGTCGCCCACGACCGAATGGAGGTAATCGCGCACGCCGCCGAAACGGGAGAAGTACGCCTCCATCTGTTCCTTGGCTTCTTCGGTCGAGATCCGCAGTTGCTGCGAAAGCCCGTACGCCGAAAGCCCGTACGCCAGGCCGTACGACATCGCCTTCACCCGGAAGCGCAGTTCCGGCGTGATCTCCTCCGGCGGCAGCGAGAACGCGCGCGACGCCACGAAAGTGTGCAGATCCTCGCCGCTGTTGAAGGCCTGGATCAGCCCTTCGTCCTGCGAGAGGTGCGCCATGATCCGCATTTCGATCTGGCTGTAGTCCGCCGTCATCAGCTCGGCGTAGCCGTCGCCGACGACGAACGCGTCGCGGATGCGGCGGCCTTCCTCGGTGCGGATCGGGATGTTCTGGAGGTTCGGGTCGACCGACGAGAGCCGTCCGGTGGCGGCGATCGTCTGCAGCAGCGTGGTGTGGATGCGGCCGTCGTCGGCGACCGACTTGATCAGGCCCTCGACCGTGGTGCGCAACCTCGTCGCGTCCCGGTGCTCCAGCAGATGCTGCAGGAACGGGTGCTCGGTCTTCTCGAACAGGCTCTGCAGCGCCTCGGCGTCGGTGGTGTAGCCGGTCTTCGTGCGTTTGGTCTTCGGCATGCCGAGCTCGTCGAACAGGATGACCTGCAGCTGCTTCGGCGAACCGAGGTTGACCTGCTTGCCGATGACCGCGTACGCCTCCTCCGCGGCCTGGGTGACCCGGCCGAGGTAGTGCGCTTCCAGGTTGGTCAGGTGCTCGATGTCGACCGCGATACCCGCCGCTTCGAGACCGGTGATCACCTGCAGCAGCGGCAGTTCGAGCTCGGCGAGCAGCTGCGCGCCGCCCAGTTCTTCGAGCTCCTTGGTCAGCGCTCCCGCGAGCTCGGCGACCGCGCGGGCCTTGACCAGCTCGGCCTGGATCTCCTTCTGCTCCATGTCCTCGGCGCCACCGTCGAGCAGCGAAAGCTGCCCGTCCCCGGTGTCGGCCTCGGACCGCAGCTCACGGTGCAGGTACCGCAGGGCGAGGTCGTCGAGTTCGAAGGTGCGCTGGCCGGGGCGGACCAGGTACGCCGCGAGCGCGGTGTCCATGACGAGCCCGGCGAACGTCCAGCCGCGCGCCCGGACCGCGTGCAGCGGGACCTTGAGCTCGTGGCCGATCTTCTTGATCTTCTCGTCGGCGAGCCAGGCCGTGAGCGCCTTGTCGTCCTCGGCGTCCATCGCGGTGACGTCGACGTACGCGCCCTCGCCGTCCGCGGCCGCGAACGTGATGGCCTTCAGATCGGAGCGGACCGAGGCACCGGTGGTGCGGAACGCCAGGCCGACCGGCTGGTCCTGGCCGGTGTGCGCGGAGAGCCATTCCGTGAGCGCGCCGGGCGCGAGCTTCGAACCGCTGACCTCGAAACCCTCTTCGGCCTCGGGCTCGGCACTTTGCAGGGTGGCGAAGAGCCGGTCCCGCAGGACGCGGAACTCGAGCTCGTCGAACAGCGCGTGGACGGCCTCGCGGTCCCACGGGCGCAGTTCGAGCATGCTCGGGCCGAGCTCCAGCTCGACGTCGCGGATCAGCTCGGTGAGCTGGCGGTTCAGCATGACCGCGCCGAGGTGCTCGCGCAGCGCGTCGCCGACCTTGCCCTTGACCTCGTCGACCCGGTCGATCAGCTCGTTGAAGGAGCCGAACTGCCTGATCCACTTCGCGGCCGTCTTCTCGCCGACGCCGGGGATGCTGGGCAGGTTGTCCGAGGGGTCGCCACGCAGCGCGGCGAAGTCCGGATACTGCGCCGGGGTGAGGCCGTACTTCTCCTCGACCGCCTCCGGGGTGAACCGGGTCATCTCCGACACGCCGCGCTTCGGGTACAGCACGGTGACCTGGTCGGTCACCAGCTGGAGCGCGTCACGGTCGCCCGTACAGATGAGGACGTCGAAGCCTTCGGCGGTCGCCTGTGTCGTGAGCGTGGCGATGATGTCGTCGGCTTCGTAGTTCTCCTTGGTCAGCGCCGGGATGCCGAGGACCTTCAGCACGTCCTCGACCAGCCCGACCTGGCCCTTGAACTCGTCCGGGGTGGTGCTGCGGTTGGCCTTGTACTCCGCGTACGTCTCCGACCGGAACGTCTTGCGGGAGAGGTCGAACGCCACCGCGAGATGGGTCGGCGCCTCGTCGCGCAGCAGGTTGATGAGCATCGAGGTGAACCCGAATACCGCGTTCGTCGTCTGCCCGGTCTTCGTCTTGAAGTTCTCCGCGGGCAGCGCGAAGAACGCGCGATACGCCATCGAATGGCCGTCGATCAGCAGCAGTTTGGGCCGCTCGGCCTGTGCGGTGGCAGGTGTGGCGTTGGCAACGGTCGTGTTCTCACTCGGGCTCACGGGAGCGAGTCTAGGGTGAGGGTCTGACAGTCCTACCTGTCGTGTCGTTTAAGGAGCTCTGCGTGACCGAACAAGCCCTCGAATCCTTCGCCGGGATCGACCCGGCCTACGCCGGACAGCAGCTCAACGACAAGCTCGGGCTCGAGATCAGCGAATTCGGCCCCGAACGCGTCGTGGGCAGCATCCCGGTGGAGGGCAATCTCCAACCCTACGGTCTCCTCCACGGCGGCGCGAACGCCGTGGTCGCCGAGGCGCTCGGTTCCATGGTCTGCGCGCTCAACGCCGGCACCGACAAGGCGACGATGGGGCTCGAACTCTCGTGCACGCACCACCGGGCGGTCCGCTCCGGGCGGGTGACCGGTGTCGCCACCCCGGTGCACGTCGGACGCGGGACCGTGACCGCCGAGATCGTGCTGACCGACGACCAGGGGCGCCGGTCGTGCACGGCGCGGCTGACGTGCGTGGTGCGGGAGCGGCCGCCGGGCATGTGAGTCCGTGAAGGCCTCCTTCACTACCTTGAGGGTCAGGGCCCCGGCAAAGTCGTCTGTCCGCTGGTCAAGGGGGTGGCGACCAGGTGGTCACGGACTACACGATCGTCACCTCAGCCTCAACAACACCAGCCCCGCAAGTCACAGCCGTCGCGCGTGAAGGACCCCTTTCCTCGGCTCAGCCGAAGAAACTCGACCTTCACACCTTCCCCAGTACATGAAGGACCCCTTCCTTGCGCCTAGGTACAGGAAGGGGGCCATCATGTACTGGGGGAAGGGTCCTTCACGCGCGACCGCTGTGACTGCTGGGCCTGGCGGTGCTGCTGAGGCTGAGGTAGCGATCGCGTAGTCCTTGAAGGCCTCCTTCACTACCTTGAGGGTAGGTAAGGGGGCCTTCACGTACCTTCAGGGACGTGGATCTCGACACGGCCCAGGTGCGCGCGTTCGTCGCCACCGCCGACCACGGCCATTTCGGTCGAGCGGCAGAATCCCTGTTCCTCACCCAGCAGGCGCTGTCGAAGCGCGTCCGGAAGCTCGAGGACACCCTGTCGGTCCAGCTCTTCCGGCGCACCAACAGGTCCGTCGAGCTGACCGCCGACGGCGACCGGTTCCTCCCGCACGCGCGCGAGCTGATCCGCGCGGCCGACGCCGCCGTCGCCGCGATGGGCCTGCAGGACCGCCCGCCCCGCCTCGACGTCATCGATCCGCGCCTGTCCCCCCTGTACATGCTGCGGCGCATCGCGCAGCGTGACCCCTCACTGGCGGTCGAGCGCGTCGCCGGACGCGGTCTGGCCAACGCCCTCGACCCCCTGGTCCGTGGCGAGATCGATCTCGCGTTCGGCCGCGTCGCGGACCTCGGGCGCGAAGTGCCCGCCGAACTCGAGCACCGGCTCGTCCGGCTGGAACCGTTGGTCGCCCTTCTCGCGCCCGAACACCCACTCGCGGACAACGATGTCCTGAAACTGTCCGATCTCCGGAGTGAGGGCATCTGGATTCCGCAATTGGGCGGCCCGATCGAATGGCTTTCTTATTTGCAACGCCTATGCAAAGAATTCGCCGTCCCGATCGACGACTCCGGCGTCAGTTACGACCTCAGGCACACACTGGAACAGACTCGCTACGGGAAGCAGCGGGTCACGCTCGCGGGCGCCGATATGGACCTCGCCTCCGACCTCAATCTGCGAGTCCTGCCGTTCGAGCCGTCGCCGCTTTTCCCGTGGTCGGTGGTGTGGCGGCGCGGCGAAGGCCCGGCCCTGCGGCGCCTGCTGGCGCTCGCCGGCCGGACCAGCCACGAAGAAGGTTGGTGCACCTACGATCCCGCGCGATCCTGGCTGCCGGACGACGACCTCAGACAGCTAGGTGCCGGGCGAACCAGCGCGTGAGCTCGGCGTCGACCAGCTTCGCGTGGGCCGTCTGCGGAGCCGGTTCGAGGCCGGGCGCGTCGGCGAACTCATGTGCCATCCCCGGGATCGTGACGAGCTCGGATCGCCGCTCCCCCAACGTCTTGTGCAGGGCCTCGGCAGGCTCGGTGATCGAAACGTCGTCCTCCTCGCCGATGACGAGCAGGACCGGCGCGGTCAGTTCGTCGGCCCGCCGCACGTAGTCGTACTCGTTCGCGACCGCGCGGGACCGGTCCGACCAGTGATAGGTGACGTCGTAGACCCGCTCGTTCGCCGCGATCACCGGCGCCAGCTGGGTCACCGGGTTCACCAGCGCGGCCGCCGCCACCGGGATCTCCGGGTGGGTCAGCATCTGCAACGCGACCGCGCCGCCCTGCGAACCGCCGACCAGCCCGACCGGTCCGTCCTCAATGGACAGGCGGGAGCGCAGTTCCGCCACCGCGGCCGGGAACTCCGCCTCGACCTGCCTGGTGAGCGGTTCGACGACGTTGAGCACGTTGTCCTCGCTCGCGAGGCGGAAGAAGCCCTCGAAACCGCCATCGGGGAACCGTTTACCGGTCAGCGGCAACCCGAGGTGCACCCGCCACGCGTGCAGGTCCCGCATCGGCAGCGCCGCCGCCATGGCCGCCTCACTGAACGGCGCGCCCAGCAGATGCCAGGTCAGCACCAGCGGCGCCGGACGCTTCCCGTCCGACGGCGGCACCGCCACGAACGGGACTCCCGCGGCCACGCCTTCGATCACTTCGGTACTCATCGTCATGGGGACAGCTAATCGCGAGGCCAGGGCCGGAATCCAACAGCCGTTCGGACCGCGACGACAACCATCGGTTGTCACGGCGCGAGAGAAGAGGGGGCACCGTTGACGCCCTTTGGGGCAGCATTGCTACGACGAACGGCCGCCCACGGAAGAGCTGAAAAAGCGCAAGATACGCGGCCGAAACATGATCCTTACCCACCAGCATGATCGACGTGGTAGCGGTGAATCCCCAGCGTGACCAGCGAAGACTCGACAACCGGCAACATTCGCCTTTTCGTGCAATTCGTTCTGGTTTCGACCGTCACGATGTGGACACAGAGTGATGGGCGTCTGGGCAGATCATGGCGTAGGGGGATATCTTCCTGCCCTAACCTAGCCCCTGTGTCGGGGGCAACGCCTACCGGCGGCTGGTTGGTCATGGGAGGTAGTCGGTGTCAGGAGTGCGTTTTGGACGGGTTTTCGCCGTCGCGGCGGCTGCGTCGCTGGCGCTGGCGGGCTGTGCAGGCGGCAGCAGCTCGTCCGGCAGCGGTGACAGCAGCACGCTGAAGATCGGGTTCATGGGTGACCTCACCGGTGAGAACTCCGGGATCGTGATCCCGCCCCGCAACGGCGCCAAGCTCGCTATCGACGAGTACAACAAGACGAACCCGGCGACGAAGCTGGAACTCAAGGAATACGACAGCCAGGGCAAGCCCGAGCAGGCGACGTCGCTGATCGCGACCGCCGTCGGCCAGGACAAGATCACCGCCCTGATCGGCCCGGCCTTCTCCGGTGAGTCGAAGGCCATCGGTGGTCAGCTGGAGCAGAACAAGATCCCGAGCGTCTCGCCCTCGGCGACGGGCCCGGGCCTGGCCGCCAACGGCTGGAAGTACTGGCACCGTGTCGTCGCGAACGACAACGACCAGGGCCCGGCCATCGCCAACTTCCTCATCACGGCGAAGTCGCCCAAGAAGGCCTACGTCATCTCGGACGACCAGGAATACAGCGTCGGCCTCGCGGACGCCTTCGAGAAGACCTTCAAGGAGAAGAACGTCCCGGTCGACCGCGACAAGTTCGCCAAGGACGCGTCGGACTACTCCTCGACCGTGCAGAAGGTCAAGGCCGCCAACCCGGACGTCATCCTCTTCGGTGGCTACTACGCCCAGGGCAGCCGTCTGCTCAAGCAGCTGCGTGACAGCCAGGTGACCGCCACCTTCGCCACCGGCGACGGTTCGCTCGACGCCCAGCTCGTGAGCGGCGCGGGTGCCGCGGCCGCGGAGAAGGCCGTCATCGGCTGCCCCTGCAACATCAAGGACGCCGGCACCGGCGACGAGTTCGTCACCAAGTACAAGGCCGCGTACAACGCCGACCCGGCGATCTACGCGACCGAGGGCTACGACGCCGCGACCGCCATCATCAACGCGGTCAAGGCAGGCAACACCACTTCGGAGAAGATCAACGAGTTCCTGAAGACGGTCGACTTCAAGGGTGTCTCGAAGCAGATCAAGTTCAAGGAGAACGGCGAGCCGCAGACGAACGCGATCTACGTCTACCAGGTCACCAACGGCGTCATCAAGAACCTCGGCGCCTCGACCGAAGCCAAGCTCAACGGCTGACGGAGCAGGCAGGAACACCTAACGGAAGCGGGGGCGCTGTGCGAACACAGCACCCCCGCTTCCCGCAAATGTGGCGAAAGAATCCGCCCCGTCCCGTAAGGCATCCACGTCATGCTTCAAGATCTGCAAGCCCAGTTCCTCGGTAGCACCATCGGCGGACTGGTCGCCGGAAGCATCTACGCCCTCATCGCCCTCGGCTACACAATGGTCTACGGCGTGCTCCGGCTCATCAACTTCGCGCATTCCGAAATCTTCATGATCGGGACGATCACGTCCCTGTTCGTCCTGATCACCATCGCGGGCGGCACCGCCCCGATCACGCTCGGCGTGTTCGGGATGATCGCCGTACTGCTGCTGATCATCATCGCTTCGGCCGCCGTGTCCGGCGGCGCGGCGGTGTTGCTGGAGCAAGTGGCGTACCGGCCACTCCGCAAGAAGGGCGCGACCCGGCTCGCCGCCCTGATCTCCGCCATCGGCGCCTCGCTGTTCCTGCAGGAGCTGTTCGGCCTCGAGGTCATCGAATGGATCACGGACAAATCCGGCCGTGTGCAACAGAACGCGCCGCGGTTCATCCCGCACGAGGAGCTCTTCCGCATCGGCAACGGTGTCGTGCGCACGGACCACGTGTTCGTCATCGTCGGTGCCGTGATCATGATGGTCGTGCTCGACCAGCTGGTCAGCCGCACCCGCATCGGCCGCGGTATCCGTGCCACCGCACAGGATCCCGAAGCCGCGGTGCTGATGGGCGTCAGCATCGACAAGATCGTGCGCCTCACGTTCCTGCTCGGTGGCGCGATGGCCGGTGTCGCCGCCGCGCTGTACGTCATGGAATACGAGAACACCGATTACCGCATCGGGTTCCTCCTCGGCATCAAGGCGTTCACCGCGGCCGTGCTGGGAGGTATCGGCAACCTGCGCGGCGCTCTGCTCGGTGGCATCGTGCTCGGTCTGGTGGAGAACTGGAGTTCGATCTTCTTCGGTTCGGAATGGAAGGACGTCACCGCGTTCGTGGTACTGGTGCTGGTCCTGATGTTCCGGCCCACCGGCATCCTCGGTGAATCGCTGCAGCGGGCACGCGCATGAAGGGCAACGAAGAAGTGGCTGAAAAGTCCCCAGAGAACGGCACGGCCAAGCGCGCCGGCTTTCACCCCGTTGACGGTATGCGGGATTGGTGGGCACGCGCCCCGCATTGGCAACGTTATGGTGTTTACCTGGCCTTGATCGCGGGTGCGTTGATCCTGCCCGCGCCCGCCATCGGGTCGTTCATGTCCCCGGACTCGGACTGGACGAGTGTCCTGATCTTCCCGATCGGGATCTACATCCTGCTGGCGATCGGCCTGAACATCGTGGTCGGTCACGCGGGCATGCTCGACCTCGGTTTCGTCGCGTTCTTCGCGATCGGCGCCTACACCCTCGCGACAATGGGGGTGAACTACGGCTGGCTCGTCTGGCCGACCTTGCTGGTCGGCATCTTCCTCGCCGCTATTTCAGGAGTCATCCTCGGTGCTCCGACACTGCGGCTTCGCGGTGACTACCTGGCGATCGTCACGCTCGGCTTCGGTGAGATCGTCCGGATCACCGCGAACAACACCGACGCCATCGGTGGCGCACGCGGTATCACCAACATCCCGCACCCGGAGCCCCTGTTCGGCACCGAGTTCCTGCTGGACGCGGCACCGTACTACTACTTGATCCTGGCCGCGATCGTGATCGCGATCGTCTTCTCGGTTCGCCTGCAGAAGAGCCGCGTCGGGCGTGCATGGGCCGCGATCCGCGAGGACGAGGATGCCGCCGAACTGATGGGCGTCCCGACGTTCAAGTTCAAGCTGCTGGCGTTCGCCATCGGCGCCATGATCGGCGGGTTCGCGGGCGGCATCCACGCCAGCAAGGCCGTCTTCATCGCTCCGGAGAACTTCCCGTTTATCCTCTCGGCGACCATTCTCGCGGCCGTCGTGCTCGGTGGCGCGGGGAACCTGCCCGGCGTGATCCTCGGCGCCTTCCTCGTCGCCTGGCTCCCGGAGCGGTTCCGGTTCCTCCTGGAGTACCGGATCCTGATCTTCGGTGCCGTGCTGGTGCTGATGATGGCGCTGCGACCGGAGGGTCTGCTGCCGTCGCGGCAACGCCAAGCGGAACTACGTGATGGAACGGGCGGGATGGGTGCCATGGGCGCCGAAGTCGCGGGTCCGGATTCCGAGGCTTCGGCGGAGGTGACGAAATGAGCACGCTGCTCGAATTCGACAATGTGACCATGCGCTTCGGCGGTGTCACGGCGTTGAAGGAAGTCAACGTCAGCATCAACCAGGGTGAGATCTTCGCCCTGATCGGCCCGAACGGCGCGGGCAAGACCACCGTGTTCAACGTGGTCACCGGTGTCTACCAGCCGACCGAAGGCCAGGTGCGGTTCAACGGCACCCGGATCGACGGGATGAAGCGGTTCAAGATCAACCAGACCGGGATCGCGCGAACGTTCCAGAACATCCGGTTGTTCCACAACATGTCGGCACTCGAGAACGTGATGGTCGGTGCGGACTCGCACCACAAGACCGGGGCGATCACCGCGACCCTCGGCCTGCCGACACATCGCAAAGAGGAAAAGCGGGGCCGTGAGCTGGCGAGGGACCTGCTGGACTTCGTCGGCATCGGCCGGGTCGAGCACAACACCGCGAAGAACCTCTCCTACGGCGACCAGCGCCGTCTGGAGATCGCGCGTGCGCTCGCGACCGACCCGAAGCTGCTGCTGCTCGACGAGCCCGCCGCCGGGATGAACCCGGCGGAGAAGAACTCGCTGCAGCAGCTGATCCGCAAGATCCGTGACGACGGCCGGACCGTGCTGCTCATCGAGCACGACATGGGCTTGGTCATGCAGATCGCCGACCGGCTGGCCGTGCTCGACTTCGGCCAGAAGATCGCAGAAGGGCTCCCCCAAGAGGTGCAGAACAACCAGAAGGTGATCGAGGCTTACCTGGGGGTGGCGGAAGATGCTTCTTGAGGTTCAGGACATCAACGTCCACTACGGGAAGATCGCCGCGCTCAAGGGAATGACCATCGAGGTCGGCGAGGGCGAGATCGTTTCGCTCATCGGCGCCAACGGTGCAGGCAAGACCACGACACTGAAGACGATCTCGGGCCTGCGTCCGCTGACCAGCGGCCGGATCCTCTTCGACGGCAAGGACATCTCGAAGACGCCCGGCCACAAACGGGTCGAGCTCGGGATCGGCCAGTCACCGGAAGGCCGGGGCGTGTTCCCCGGTATGACGGTGCAGGAGAACCTCCTGATGGGTGCCTACACCCGCAAGGACGACCTGAAGGCCGACCTCGACGAGGTCTACGAACTGTTCCCGCGGCTGAACGAGCGCAAGACCCAGTTCGGCGGCACGATGTCCGGTGGCGAGCAGCAGATGATCGCCATCGGCCGCGCGCTGATGACCAAGCCCAAGGTGCTGCTGCTCGACGAGCCGTCCATGGGTCTGGCGCCGATGCTGATCGCGCAGATCTTCGACATCATCCGTGAGATCAACAAACGCGGGACCACGGTCCTGCTGGTGGAGCAGAACGCGCAGCAGGCGCTGAAGCTCTCCGACCGCGCGTACGTGCTGGAGACCGGGCAAGTGGTCAAGAGCGCCCGCGGTGCCGAGCTGCTGGACGACCCGCAGGTGCGGGCCGCCTACCTCGGTGGCGACCTGGGCGTCTGACGCCCTTCGGAAGGGGCCCCGTCGCGTTTCGCGGCGGGGCCCTTTCTCATCCCAGCTTGATGTCGGTGCCGGTGAGGTTCTTCATGTCGGTCAGCGTCGGACCGCCGAAAGCCCGCAGCACCAAGGGTTTCGCTTCCTTGGGAAGGTCGAAGTAGAGGTCGAACTCGACCCGCACGCCGCGTCCCAGCTCGAACTTGTCCGGCTGCCGTTTGATCGTCATCGCCTGGTTGTCGACCGCGATCACCGTGCCGGAATCGGTGACCAGTTGCTGGCGCCGCGTGTCGAAGAGGATCCCGGACAGGCCCTTTCCCGCCACCACCAGCCGGAGCCGGACGAACTGTCCCTTCGCCTCGAATTCGGCGTGACTGCCGGTGAGGCTGGGGAGCCCGGCGGCCAGGCCGATGAGCGAGAACTCCGTCTCCCCGTTGAGCGCGGGTGGCAGGTGCAGCGCGGTCTCGTCCGGGCGGACCTCACGCGCGGGCAGGTCGTAGACGGGTTTGGCGGGCGGCTGTTCGGCTGAGCAACCGGTGAGCAGGGCCAGGACCGAAGCCGCCGCTGCCAGGCACTTCTTCATCGGACGACCTCCACGCTCAAGTACGGCCACCCATCGACGTCCGGCAGCCGCACGGGGCCGACTTCCGCGCCCGGCGAGAAGTGCACTGTCGTCCCTTTCGTGCCGTCGCCGGCGATCGGCGTCAGATCGGTTACCGGGACGCCGCGTTCGTAACGCCGGGTCCAAGATCCGTCGTGCCGCCGGTTGGTGTGCACGAGCCATTCGCTCAACGCGGCGACGACCGACACGCCGCGACGCGGATGACCGTCCGGAAGCCATTGCCTTCCAGGGAAATCGAAGAAGCGCAGATCCTTGGTCGACATGACCGGTTTCTTCACGAAGCCGCCGTGCCCGTCCGCGCGGGTGGCGGTGCCTCGCCCGTCATCCGCCACCGAAACCGAGCTGTCGGGGTGAACCGTGACGACGGCACTCCCGCCGCCGGTGCTTTCGGCTTCCTCCGCCGCGTACGCGAGCACTTCGAGGACGAGGTGCGCGACCCCGCCCGGGGCGAACTCCTCGGGGTTCCGGCGGATACGCCTCAAATGCTCTGCGTCCACGGACACGGCCCAGTCGTGCGTGGTGTTGCGCCATTCACTCACCCCACCGATTCTGCCTGGTCCTACGGCTACTGTGCCGCTGTGGAGTTACGACGTCTTCGATATCTGTGCGCCGTGGCGGAGGAAGGGCATCTCACCCGCGCCGCGGAGCGCCTCGGCATCCGCGCGTCGTCGCTCAGCCAGCAGATCATCGCGCTGGAACGGGAGCTCGACGCGACCCTGTTCGTCCGGACCCAGGCGGGGATGACGCCCACCACCGCCGCACTGGCCCTGCTCCCCCACGCCCGACGGATACTCGAGGAGGCCGAACTCGGCGCGCGGGCCGTCCACGACACCGTGGGCAGGCCACTCCGCGTCGGCGTGACGCCGGGCGCGCCTCCGGCCGTCCTCGCGACCCTGTACGCCGGAGCGGTGGAGATCGACGATCTGTCCGCCGCACGGCAGCTCGAACTCCTCCGCCGCGGCGCGCTCGACGCCGGCCTGCTCGCCCTGCCGGAAGACGTGGAAGGCCTGCGCGTCGCCGTCGTGAGCGAGAGACCGTTGGGCGCGCTCGTGTCCGACGCTCATCCACTGGCCCGGCCCGACGCGGTGGGCTGGGAAGACCTCACGGGGCTCGACCTCCTTCTGTACGAACGAAAGCTGGCTCCCGGTTACCACGACTGGCTGCTCGCGGGCTGCGCGACGGCCGGCTGGCGGCCGGCTCACGTCCGCGCCGGGCCCCCGCGGCGATCGCTGTTCGTCGCCGAATTGCGGCACGGCGGGGACGTCGTCGCCTTGCGTCCCAGCGAAGAGCCTGCCGAGGGTCTGCGCTGGTTGCCGCTGCGGGAGGCGCCGGTCGTCCGGCACGCGCTCGTGTGGGATCCGGCGCACGAGTCTTCGGACCGGATCGCGGCACTGGTATGACGCCGCCCACATCGGTTTTCCGCGCCGCCCGCCCGGCCTCCCCTCTTCGGTGACCCCGAACGGCCGTACGGAACCGCCTCGTGGACGGCGCCCCTCGTTTCGCGATTACCTCACGGTGTTCGAGAACGAAGGAGAATCGTCATGCGACAGTGGGGTTTCGTGTACTTGGCCGATGGCTGCGACCCGGCGCGGGATGTGTCCCGTGTGGACAGTGGGCGGTGCCTGACGGTGCTGATCGGGGTGGGCCGCGTGGACCAGGTCGTCGCCGCGGTCCGGCGGCTGGTCGACGAAGGGGCGCAGCTGATCGAGCTGTGCGGCGCGTTCGGTCCCGTGTGGACGGCGCGGGTGATCGACGCGGTGGGAAGCGAGGTCCCGGTCGGAAGCGTCATGTACGGCGCCGAAGCCACCAAACAGCTTCACGACCTGTTCGATCTCGGGGCCTAGCAGTCTTCGCTGTGCGCGGCTTCGACGCAGGCCGCGGGCTCGGCGTGCCCCGCCGCCTGGTACAGCAGGGTGTACAGCGTCTCGCGCTGATCCTTGTCGAGCGCGCCGAGCACCTCGTCCTCGACCGCGGCGAGGGCGAACTCGGCTTTGACCAGTTGCTTGGTGCCGACGTCGGTGAGTTCGACGATGTGCCGCCGCCGGTCCTCCGGTGACCGCCTGCGTTCGATCAGGTTCGCGGCCTCGAGGTCGTTCAACAGACCTACGACGTTCGTGCTGTCCATCTCCAGCGTCTTCGCGAGGTCCTGCTGCGAGCAGCCGCGCAAGTCCCGCAGCACGGTCAGCGCGACGAGATGCCGGGGCCGCAGGCCGAGCGGGGCGAGGACGGACTCGCTGCGCAGCCGGATCCGGCGGGTGACGTGGTCGAGCAGCGCGCCGCAGCGATGCGGGGGCTGGTTCACGACCGGGAGTTCGGGCACTCGTCAAGTGTACGTTCCCCCATGATGACCAACACAGCATCAATGGTTTGCGTTACACAAACTATCTATGCAAGATAGTACACATGACGAACCTGCTGCACATCGACTCGAGCATCACGGGCGAGCACTCGACCAGCCGCCGCCTCACCGCGCGGGCGGCGGCCGCGTGGCGCGCCGCGCATCCGGAGGGCACCGTCACCTACCGCGACCTGGGCTCCGACCCGCTCCCGCATCTGAACGCGGCGGCCAACATCGCCAAGGCCCTGCCGCCGGAGCAGCACACCCCGGAGCAGGCCGCGGCGTGGCGGCTCATCACGGAACTGGTCGACGAGGTGAAGGCGGCCGACACGATCGTGCTGGGCCTGCCGCTGTACAACTTCGGGCCGCCGAGCACGGTCAAGGCCTGGGTCGACCATCTGATCGTGCCCGGGCTGACGCTCGACGCCGAGACCAGGGAAGGCCTGCTCGGCGGCCGTGACTTCATCGTCGTGACCGCACGCGGCGGCGGTTACGGCGAAGGAACCCCGCGCGAGGGCTGGGACCACGCGCAGGCGTGGATCCCGCACGGTATCTCGTTGACCGGCCTCGAACCGCGGTTCGTCACCGCAGAGCTGACCATGGCGATGGTCAATCCGGCGATGGCGGAACTGATCCCGCTTGCCGAGGCCAGCCAGGCCGAGGCCGAACGCGCCATCGACGCGCTGTGGACGCCCGTCGCGGCCTGACTCAGCAGCAGTGGCCTTGCCTTCCAGTACATGAAGGACCCCTTCCTGTACCTAGGCGCAAGGAAGGGGTCCTTCATGTACCTCGGGGGCCTTCACTCGCCACGGTTGTGACTGTTGTGACCACTGGTGCCTGTGGGGCGAACGTGGCGGTGTTCGAGTCCGTGAAGACTCAACCGATGCCCGCCGCGAACACGTGCATCGCGCTGTTCGATGGCAAGGTCACCGCGACGACCTCCTTTCCCGCGGCCAGCGGGACGGAGTTCGCGAACACCCGGTACGGCGTGGTCGGGTACGCCGCCCCCGCGCGGGTGTTCTTGCCCATCACGGTCGCCACCGTGGTCGCGCCGTACTGGGCCGGATCGGCGCAGCACCAGTTGGGGAACCCGAGTTCGGCCTGACTCGTACTGCCGTCGGCGTAGCGGACGACGACAGTGCCCTTCGCCGTGCCCGTACCGGTTCCCGCCAGCACCAGCTTGGCGCCCGTACCGCGTACCGCGATGGTCTGGCCGGACGCGAGGACGTTGTCCTTCTGCCCGGCACCGGTCACAGGCCAGATCAGCTGAGCACCGAGCGCGGAGAAGCCCGCGCCGGGTTTGAGACCGGCTTCGGCGAGGCCTTCCGCCCTGAAACTGCTGCCACCCCCGTCGATGTCCCCCACCGCGACGTGCGCCACGTCGGTGACGCCGACGTTGCCGTACGCCGAGGCCAGCGAAGCGTGCGGCACGGTGACCGTCACCGAGTCGGTGACCCGGTTCGCCCCGAGCCGCGCCTGGTACGACGCAGACGCGGTGAGCTGGTAGTCGTCCGGCTTGATGCCCGCGTCCGGTGTCACCTTCACCGGGACTCGGACGGTCCTGCCGGGCATCACCAGTCGCGGACCGGCGGGCACCTCGACACGGAAGCCGTTGGCGGGCAGGGAGAACTGGACGTTCCGGACCGGCAGCGGCGTGCCGTTGGTGAAGCTCAGCGTGCCCGTCGCGGTCTGCCCTGGACCGGCGACCGCCGGCACGGACAGGGTGACCGAGCCGTTGCGGTCCTCCGGGAAGATCCCGCCGACCGCGCTCGTGCCGAACAGCCGGACGTCCTGGCGCTCACCGGCGCCGATCTTGCCCGTCTTGACCCGCGCGACCCCGCCTGCGGCCGGATCGAACCACCACCCCGCCGCCGCCGCGTCTAGTTCGGCCTTGCTGCCGTACTGCCGCAGGATCGAAGTCCCGGCCAGCACCGTCGCGGGCTTGCTTCCCGTGTGGACGGTCAGCTGGTAGTTCCGAGACGCGGGCTTCCCGGCGTAGGAACCGGAACTGGCGCCGATCCCGACCGTCACCGTGCCAAGGCCGGACATCGGCGCGTCGACGGTGAACGTCTGCTTCGCCTGGTCGCCGTTCTTGTAAGCGCGGGTCACGCCGTCGTCCTCGGTGAGCGTGAACGAACCCTTGCCCTGCGGGTACACGTCGAGGTCGAGCACGCCCTTGTCCCTGGTCTGCCACGACTTCGTGCCCTCGGCCCACATCGGCACCACGGCTCCGGCGCGGACGAACAGCGGCAGCGTGTCGAGCGGCGCGTCGTAACCGTCCACAGTGGTCGGACCGGTGTAGGTCTTGCCACTCCAGTAGTCGACCCAGGTGCCCTTCGGCAGGTAGATGCCGTTGCGCACGGTCGAGTTCTCGTACACCGGCGCGACCAGGAAGTCCTTGCCGGACAGGAACTCGTACTTCGCCTTCTCGCCCCAGACGTTCGGATCGTCTGGGTACTCGAGCGCCAGCGGGCGGACCTGGCCGACGCCGGTCTGGTGCGCCTCCACCGAATGGCTGTAGGTGTAGGGCAGCAGCCGCTCCTTGAGCAGCAGGTACTTGCGGTTGATCGAGGTGTACGGCTCGCCGTAGCGCCACGGCTGCTTGTCCGACGCCGCCCAGCCGTCCATCGTCATCGAGACCGGCAGGAACGCCTTCCACTGCAGGTCGCGGACGTAGGTCTGCGGGCTGCCGCCGAAGATGCCGTCGATGTCGCCGGTGTTGTACGCGATCCCCGACGTCGTGGCGCCGGCGTAGGTCGGGATCTGCCACTTGATGTAGTCGTAGGAACCGGCCTGGTCGCCGCTCCACAGCACGCCGCAACGCTGCGCGCCCGCCCAGCTGACCGGTGTCCAGACGAAACCGCGCGCGTCGCTGTTGTCCTCGATGCCCTTGTGCGCGGTGTCGCAGGCGTCCAGCGCGAACTGATAGCCAGGGCCGACCCACGCGACGTCGAGTTTGCGGACCCGGACCCCGGCCTTGACCTCCTCGACCTGGTTGGGCACGCCGTCCTCGGTCCACAGCCCGAGTTGCATGTTGTTCTTGCGGAGCCCTTCGCCGGTCTGCTGGAGGTTTTCGTACCCGCAGCCATAGCCGTCGTTGACGAGCATCCAGCCGTTGGGCATGCCGTGCTCGGTGTACCCCTCCGCGACCTTGACCGCGTCCAGCGTGCGCCGCTCACCGCGGTTGGCGTTGTGCAGGTAGCAGTCGGCGTCACCGTGTTCGAGACCGTAGAGCGGTGGCAGGAAAGGCTTCCCGACCAGATCGGTGTAACCGGTGATGACGTCCTTGAGCCCGTTGCCGACGACGTAGGTCGCGTCGAAGCGGCGCTCGTCGTGGGTCGTGCGCACCGGCTCGGTGAAGGCGTACGTGCCCTGCGCGAAGGTGTTGCGCAGCACGCCGTATCCCGCCGTGGAGGCGTAGAACGGCTGCGAATTCGGGGCCCCGCCGTCGTTCCAGTTGTAGTCCGCGAAGATCCGGATCGTCTGGTCGCGGTGACTGAACCGGCCGTTCTGCTCGCCGCCGCCCACGAACTGCTCTGCCGCCGTCCGCGCCAGGGTCTGTGTGGTCTGCTTGTCGGTCCAGGACAGCGGCGCCGACTCCTCCCACAGCCGTTTGCGGTCCGCGCCGTCGTACAACGCGAGCCGCAGCGGGTGCTTGTACGCCCGCAGCGTCGCCTTGGCCGTGGAAACCGCCCAGTAGTCCCCCTTGTCCGTCCTCTTCGGCGTCACCGGGTCGCCGGTGCGCGGCAGCACGATCTTGCTCCCGGCCGGATCGGTGAACGTGCCGTCCGGCGCCAGCCAGACCCGGACGGCGCCTTCGGCCGGGAAGCTGACGCGCACCGCGGCGCTTCCCGACTTCAGGGTGACCGTGGGGCCGTCGGCGGAGATGGCGGTCAGATCACCCAGTTTGCCCGACGCCGCCGCGGCCGGATCGGCGTGCGCGGCGACCGGGGAAAGCCCGAGTAAGGCCACTGCGGCCAAACAACTCAGGGATTGCGCAACTCTGCTCATTCTAGACACCTTTCGCGCATGAATACGCAAGATGGTCTCTGTATAGCGCACGGTTCGCGCAAAGTCATCCGCCGAAGCGGTGCTGCCGACTTTCGTCGGGTCGCCCGGAGATCCTTATGGGGCAACGGGACTCAGGTACATGAAGGCCCCCTTCCTGTACCTGGGCGCAAGGAAGGGGGCCTTCATGTACCTGGACTCAGACGGCTTGGACCTCGACGCCCGCGGCCTCGAACGCCCGCAGCACCTTCGGATCGGCGTTGGAGTCGGTCACCAAGGCGTGCACCTGAGGAGTCGCGCAGATCCGCGCGAACGCACGGCGGCCCAGTTTCGATCCGTCGGCGACCGCGACGACGCGTTCCGCCCGCTCGACCATCAGCCGGTTGATACTCGCCTCGCCCTCGTGATGGGCGAAGGCGCCGGCGTCGGCATCGAACGCGTCGACGCCGAGGAACAGCAGGTCGATCGTCAGTTCGCTGAGCACGCGCGTCGCCAGCGGTCCGCTGAGCTCGAACGACTGCGGACGCGCGACCCCGCCGGTGACCACGATCTTCACATGCGGCCGGACCGCGAGTTCGTGTGCGATGTTCAGCGCGTTGGTGACCACCGTGAGCCCGGGCGAATCACGGAGACCGGCCAGATCGGACCGCGTCGCCAGCGACCGCGCGACGCCGGCCGTCGTCGTCCCGCCGTTGAGGCCCACCACCATGCCCTGCGCGACGAGCGCCGCCGCGGCGACGCTGATCCGCTGCTTCTCCGGCACGTGCCGCGCGGTCTTGTACCGCAGCGGCAGGTCGTAGGCGAGGTCGTTGGCCACCGCACCACCTCGGGTGCGGGTGAGCAGCTGCTGCTCCGCCAGGTGATCGAGGTCGCGCCGGATCGTGGCCGCGGAGACGTTCAGCTCCTCGGCCACGTCCTCGACGTCGATCTTCTCCCGCTGCCCCAGCAGGTCCAGCAGGGTGCTCAGCCGTTCGTGCCGGGCCATCGGCGCCACTCCTAGCTCGCTGCGGCCTATCGCGCATGGCGTTGCGCTGTTGGCCACTGTTTCGAGCAGTATGCTGCATCGCGGTTGTCCACCGCGAGCGGCACGCCGGTCGAGTGGCCCGGCCGGTCACTTCATCCGGAAGTCGTGCTGTTCCGGCAGCGGTTCACCGGAAACCGCCGCCCAAGTGTCCGACAAGGACGTTTCCCCTTCCCTGATGTTCGCGACCTCGAAACCGGTGTCGTACACGGCCTTGGCTCCGGTGACATCGCCGTGGGCCAGCCGGGTGCGGGCGGTCAGCAGGGCGATCCGCCCCTCCACGGGCAGCCCGTCCAGCAGCTCGCTCGCTTCGCCCGGGAGCCCCGCGGCGAGTTGCGCCGCGATGGCCTCGACGAGCAGAGGACGCAGTGATGGCGCGAGGGCGACCGCCCGCCGGTACAGCCAGGCGGCCTCGTGCCCGGCCGTGACGGCCGCGAGATTCCGTAGTGCCCAAGGGTTCTCGGCCGCCGAGACGGACTCGCGCCAGGCGCCGACAGCGTCCGAATGCCGTCCGGCTGCCCAGTGCGCGACACCGCGGTGATACCAGGTCAGCCAGTTCTTCGGCGCGTACGCCAGGAGATCCGCCCAGTACCGGTTCACCAGCGTCGGCGGCGGCACCGCGAGCGGATCACCGTCCGGCGGCGTTCCGTCGAGCAACGCGAGCCACGGCTCCTGATCCGGCCCGAGCGACTCGTCCGGGAACGGCGTGCCGGGCAGGCACATCGGCGCGCGCCGGTTCTCCAGCGCGCCCCAGCCGGAACCGGTGGCCAGGAAGGATTCCGGGGTGATGTCGGCGATCTTCCGCCAGTCGTCCCGGTACTCGTCCAGTGCTTCCGCCGACGGCAGACCGGCGGCGACGGTTTCGCGGGCCGCCGTCCAGTCTTCCCCGTGCACCGCGGCCGGATCGGCGGCGACCGGACCGTAGGCCTCCAGCCAGTCCCAGCTCTCCCCCGGCGGCAGGCGCAGATGCTCCAGCTGGGTGCGGGCCAGACCGGCCTGGATCTCCAGGTAGCCGCCCGCGCCGGGCGCCAGCCACTCCTGCCAGCGGCGCCCACCGGTGGATTCGCCCCACAGGAACAGCTTGCGGCCGCGCAAGCGACCGGTGGACGACTGTGCCAGCCCCGTACCGTCAGCCTCGACGGCCGCGACCCACGGCCTTCCGGTCACCTCGAAGAAGTAGTCCGCCGCGGCCTCGGCGCGGGTCGGATACGTCAGCTCACCGGGGACGTCGACCAGGTCGAGCCGTCCTGAATAGCCGTAGTGCCACGCCTGAGTCGCGGGAGCCAGCACGCGGGTGCCTTCGTTCTGTGGCACCGCGATGTTCGACCACCAGTACACCGGGACGTCATAGGGATGCGGGTTCCGCACCCGCACGGCCACGAGCAGCTGTTCCGAGTCGTCGGGCAGCCAGAAGTCGATCTGGTACGGCAGGTCGCGGGTGCGTTCCCACTCCCACAACCGCAGCACCGGCGTGCCGTCCGGGCCCTCGATCTCCGCGGCGAACATCGGCTCGCAGGTCAGTGTCGTATGCCCGGTGCTGCCGAGGTTCCACTCGACACCGCCGGCGAACCAGGCGTCCCGCAGGGCGAGGTTCGCGGGCTGGAACACCGGGTTGCGGTAGAGCAGCTCGCGGCCGGACTGCTTGTGGATCAGCGAGTACAGCCGTCCGCCCAGCGACGGCAGCACGGTGGCGCGGAGCTTGTCGTTCTCCAGCACCAACGCCGGAAGCTCACGTTTCGTGCGCTCGCGGGTGTAACCGTCCTGAAGCAGGCACGGCAACGGCGTGTCCAGACGGCCGTAGCCGATGTTCTCCGCCAGGTCGGGCGGCAGCTCGTCCACATTGGACACCTTGGCCACCGCTTCGGGCTTCCGGAGCGGCGGTAACGGGTTCTCCGGCCCCAGTTCGGCGGCCGGAAGGACCAACCCGGTGCGGTACAGGCGCGTCATGCGTCCGGAAGCCGATCGCCGGTGGCGGCGTCGAACAGGTGCACCGCGCCCGGTTGAGGTGTCAGGGTGATCGGCTCGCCGCGCTGCCACGGGGCCATGCCCGGGGTGCGGACGGTCAGCACGCGGTCGCCGTCCCGGCAGTACAGGTACTGATCGCTGCCCAGTTCCTCGACGACCTCGACGACGGCCTCGAAACCGCCGTCCCCGATCGTCCAGCCCTCGGGCCGGACACCGACGACGATACCGGGACCGGTCAGCGCCGAACGCTGCGCCGGGGTCAGCGGTAGCCGCGTACCACCGGCGACGGCGCCATCACTGTCCACAGTGGTCTCCAGCAGGTTCATCGCGGGTGAGCCGATGAACCCGGCGACGAACACGTTGACCGGCTTCGCGAACAGCCCGACCGGCGTGTCGCACTGCTGCAGGATCCCGTCCTTCAGCACGGCGACCCGGTCCCCCATGGTCATCGCCTCGACCTGGTCGTGCGTGACGTACAGCGTCGTGATGCCCAGCCGCCGCTGCAGGGACGCGATCTGCGTCCGCGTCTGCACCCGGAGCTTGGCGTCCAGATTGGACAGTGGTTCGTCCATCAGGAACACACTCGGCTCCCGCACGATGGCCCGCCCCATCGCGACGCGCTGCCGCTGACCGCCGGACAGGTTCGCGGGTTTACGGTCGAGGTACTCGGTCAGGTCGAGTACGGCCGCGGCCTCGCGTACCTTGCGTTCGCGTTCGGCCTTGGCCATCTTCGCCAGCTTCAGATGGAAGCCGATGTTCTCCCCCACCGTCATATGCGGGTAGAGCGCGTAGTTCTGGAACACCATGGCGATGTCCCGGTCCTTCGGCGGGAGTTCGGTGACGTCGCGGTCGCCGATGTGGATGGAGCCGTCGTCGACGCCTTCCAGCCCGGCGAGCATCCGCAGGGTGGTCGACTTCCCGCAGCCGGACGGGCCGACCAGCACCAGGAATTCGCCGTCGGCGACCTCGAGGTCGAGGCCGTCGACCGCGGGGCGTTCCACCCCGGCGTAGAACCGGGTGGTGTCGGAGAAGGTCACGGTGGCCATCAGGTCCTACTTTCCGGCGCCGAGGGTCAGGCCGGTGATGATCCGGCGGGCGAGTACGAGGTAGAGCACGAGCATCGGGAGCACGACGATCGCCACCCCGGCGATCAGGCCGCCGTACTCCGACTGGTAGCTCGCGGCCCCGTAGAAGGTGAAGAGCGCGCGCGACAGCGTGAAATGCGCCTGGTCCTTGAGGAACACGATCGCCAGCAGAGTCTCGTTCCACAGGCCGATGGCGTTCAGCGTCAGCGCGGTGATCATGCCGCCGCGGGTCAGCGGCAGCATGACCGAGAAGAACGTGCGCGTCGGGGACGCACCGTCGAGCGCGGCCGCCTCCTCCAGTTCGTCCGGCAGTGACCGGAAGAACCCCGTCATGAGGAACACCGTGAACGGGATCGACAGCGCCACGTACAGCACGAACAGGCCGTACTCGTTGTCCAGGTGCACCTTGCTGAGCACCACGAACAGCGGGATGATCACGGTCTGGAACGGCACGCCCATGCCGATCGCGACGACGTTCGTCATCGGGCCCGCACCGCGGACACCGAGCCTGGTCAGCGCATACGCGCAGGGCGCCGAGACGGCGACGGTCACGACCGTCGCCAGCCCGACCAGGAGCACGGTGGTCAGCACGGCCTGTCCGAAACCGGCGTTGTTCCAGGCGTAGATGAAGTTCCGGAACGGCTTGCCGACGTGGAACCACTGGTACGGCAGGGCGAACGGCTTGGTGAAGATCTCCACCGGTGTCTTGAACGACGCCGTGAGCAGCCAGTACAGCACCAGGATATTGCCGGCGGTGAACAGCCACACGATCGTGGAACCCAGTACCCGCAACGGGCTGAACCGTTTGGAACCGGGCGCCGGACGCGGTTTGCGCGGCGGCTTGCGCGCCGGTTTCGGCGACGGGCGCGCGGGCGCCTCGACGTCGGTGACGGACATGTGATCTCCCTCAGAACTGGATCGCGTCACGGCGCATCAGCCGGCGGAGCAGGACGACGAGCACGGACACCAGCGCGATCATCGCCACCGCGCAGGCGCACGCGGCGCCGAAGTCCGGTGTGCCGTTCGAGCCGAAGGTCCGGTCGAACACGTAGATCCCCAGCGTCCAGGCTTCGTTGGGCGGGGCGTAGGTACCCGGACCGGCCAGCACGAACACCAGCTCGAAGATCTTGAGCGCGTTGATCGTCCACAGCACGCCGGCGACACCGACCACGTCCCAGGTCATCGGCAGCGTGATGTTCTTGAACTTCTGCCACGGCGAAGCGCCGCCCAGCTCGGCGTCCTCGTAGAGATACGGCGGGATGCGGTCGACCGCGGCCATCAGGATGGTGATGTAGAACCCCGAACTGGCCCAGATCAGCGAGGCCGTCACCACACCGGTCACATTGGACGGTGCGAGGAACTTCGCCGCGTCCGCGCCGAGGCTTTCCAGCACGTAGTTCGCCAGCCCCTGTTTCCCCGGCTGGTACTTGAAGACGAAACCGAGGAACATGCCGAGCGCGACCGGCGCGACGATGTTCGGGAAGAACAGGATCGCGCGGACGATCTTGCCGCCCTTCATGTCCCGCAACACCATGGTGAACAGGAACGCCAGCGCGAACGTGCCGATGCCGCCGAGGAACACGTAGATCAGCGTGTTGCGGAAGGCGTACTGGAACGAGTCGCTCGCCCACATCTGCGTGTAGTTGGTGACGCCGTTCGGTTCCGGGGTGTCTCCCGCCCCGGCCCAGCTGGTGAAGCTCAGCACCACGGTCGCGATCGTCGGCAGTACCAGGAACGCCAGGTACAGCACCAGCGCCGGCGCGGCGAACGGCCAGAACAGCCGTTTCTTGCGGCTCAGGTGCGCCCCGGCCTTCGCGGCCCGTGGCGGCGGTGGCGCTGGGGTCACCGGTGTCGTGACCGTGGCCATCAGCCCTGGTTCTTCCAGAACTCGGCGCCCTTGGTGGCGAGCTGGTCCACGAACTGCTGCGGGGTGATCTGGCCCTTGAGCAGCGCGATGTCGGCGGGGTCGAAGACGTCGGTCTGCCATTTGCCGCCGGCGATGCCGTCGATCCCGTCGTACTGCAGGACGTGTTCCTTCTTCGGGTCGTCCAGCGCGGCCTTGACCTGCTTGAGGTCGTCCGGCACGGCGAGGTCGGCACGCGGCACGAGGTTGTCGGCCACGATCGGGATCCCGGCGAGCAGGTCCTTGTTGAGGAAGTAGGCGATGAACGCCTTGGCCGCCTCGGGGTGCTTGGCCTTCTTGGTCACCGAGAAACCGATCGACATCTGCTCGACGGTGTCGTGCGTGGCGCCTTCGGGCATCGGGAACTGGAAGGAGCCGTAGTTGATCTTCGTTCCGGCGCCCTGCTTGTCCAGGTACTCACGGGTCTCGCTCGGCGCCCAGCTGCCGACGTAGAGGAACCGGGAGTCGCCGTCCGCCCAGCGCTGCTGCACCTGGGGGAACTTCGCCGCGTCCCAGCCGTCGATGAAGTACTTGGGCAGCTTCGCGGTTTCGGTGGCCGCCTTGAGGAAACCGGGGTCGGTCTTCCACGCCTGACCGGTCTTGTCCGTCGCGGCCTTGTAGAGCCCGCCCGCGCCGACGTACCGCTCGGCGAGCTGGGTGTAGAAGTACATGTTGTAGAACGGGATGTCGCCGTCGAGGCTGATGGCGGCCTTGCCGTCGGCCTTCGCCTTGTCGAACAGGCCGATCAGCTCGTCCATCGTCTTCGGCTGCTGGATGTCGCCGGCGGTGTCCTTGTTGAACCACCAGGCGCTCGACTGGATCGTGTACGGGACCATGAAGTTGTGGCCCTCGCGGTCCTTGTTCTGCGGGAAGTCGTACGAGCTGGGCGAAAGCACGTCCTTGACGGTCTTGTCGCCCTCGCCGACCTTCATCGCGAACACGTCGTCGACGCTCTGTGTGCCACCCGGCGTCATCACCGCCGCGCCGACCTTGCTGACGTCCTGGTCGAACAGGTCCGGCACCGCGTCGGTGTTCAGCGCGGGCACCAGGTTCTGCGTGTAGGCCTTGCGGCCCAGCCACTGCACGTCGACCTTGACACCGGTCTTCTCCTGGAAGCATTTGAAGGCCTTCTGGAGGACCTTGCCCTGCGGCTCGTCGGCCGTCCACATGGACCAGTACGTGAATTCCTTGTCCGTCACGGGCTTCACCCCCGCTTCCGGACAGGGTGCGTTGAGGAACTGGTCGACGCCCGGGAGCGCGTTCTCGCCGGTGCCACCGGCCACGTCCCCGCCGCCGCATCCCGCGAGCAGGAGCGCCGCCCCTGCCGTCAATGCCGTGAGCCTGCCTACCCGCATCCGCCACCACCTGGATCGAAGATCACACAACTTCTGCTTGTTGTTGCGCAGTTTTGTGAGGTTTCGCGCACATGTCAACAGTCAATCGCGCAAAGTCTGCTCAATCGTCACCTTGACCGGTTCAACACGATCAAGCTTGAGCACACCGAGCAACCGCCGCACCTCGACAGCGACCGCCGCCCTTCCGGCTCCGAGATACTTTCGCGGGTCGACGCGTTCCGGATGCGCGCGCCAGTCCTCCGCGGCGGCCGCGGTGAAGACCTTGTTGAGCTGGGTGGCGATGTTTATCTTCGTCATCCCGGCCCGGACCGCCTCGGCCAGCCCGTCGTCCGGCACGCCGGACGAACCGTGCAGCACCAGCGGCACCGGCACCCGCTCCCGCAGGCGCGCGATCAGCTCGAAGTCCAAGGCCGCGTCACGGGTGAGCATGGCGTGCGAACTGCCCACCGCCACCGCGAGCGCGTCGACCCCGGTGGACGCGACGAACTCCGCCGCCTCGTCCGGATCCGTGCGCGCGCCGGGCGCGTGGACGCCGTCCTTGCCCCCGACCTCGCCGAGTTCGGCCTCGACCCAGACCCCGTGGTCGTGGCAGTACGCGGCGACTTCGCGGGTCGCGCGCACGTTGTCGGTGTAGTCCAGTTTGGAGGCGTCGAACATGACGGAGCCGAAGCCGAGCGCGACCGCCTCGCGGACGAGGTCGGCCGATTCGGCGTGGTCGAGATGCACCGCGACCGGCGTGGCGGCACTTCTGGCCGCGGCCAGCGCCGCCGCGCCGACCGGCGCCAGCGAGCCGTGGTACTTCACGGCGTTCTGGCTCAGCTGCACGATCACCGGCGCTTCCGCCGCGGCCGCGCCGTCGACGATGGCGGTGAGGTGTTCGAGCTGGATCGCGTTGAACGCGCCGCAGCCGTGCCCGGCCGCCGCGGCGGCTCCGACGATCTCCCCGGTTCCCACCAGAGGCATGACAGTTCTCCTAGTCCGGGCGGGCGCGCACGGCGACCAGCCCCTGTTCGGCTTGGTAGTGCGCGAGATCGACGTCGCCGGCGAGCGGGCCGAGCACGGCCGCCCCGGACAACGCGACGGCCCGGCGCAGGATGTCCGGCCACGGTTCGACGCGGCTGAGCCCCAACGCCAGCGCCGCGACGACGGCGTCACCCGCGCCGGTGGTGTTGCCGCGGAGCACAGTGGACGGTGCCGCGTGCCAGGTGCCGGATCCGGTCACCGCCAGCAGCCCCTCCGGGCCCAGCGAGACGACGACGGCGCCCGCCCCGGCCTTGCGGAGTTCGGCCGCGGCGGCCACCGGGTCCCGCAGGCCGGTGACCTCGCGCAGTTCGTCCGCGTTCGGTTTGACCACGGACGGCTTCCCGGCCAGCCCGGCGAGCAGCGCCGCACCCGAAGTGTCCAAGATGGACGGTGCGTCGCCGAAGAGCCCGGCGTATCCCCCGGCTCCCGGCGGCAGACTGCCCGAGCAGACGAGTACCTCCGGTTTCCTGGACCGGACGGCCGCCGCAAGCGCTTGCCATTCGTCCCCGGTGAGCCGTGGCCCCGGCTCGTTGAGCAGCGTGACCGAGCCGTCGCCCGCGAGAACCGTAGTGGTGCGCCGGGTTTCCCCGCCGATGGGAACGACGCCCGCCGGGATGCCCGCCGCCGCGAGATCACCCACGACGGCCGCTCCCGTCGAGCCACCCGCCGTGAAGACCGCGCGGACGTCGGCGCCGAGGGTGTGCAGCACGCGGGCGACGTTGACGCCCTTGCCGCCCGCCCGGTGCCGTACTTCCCGCACCCGGTGCACGTCACCGGGCCGCAGACCGTCCACTGTGTACGTGACGTCCAGCGCGGTGTTCGGCGTGACGGTGACGATCACGGCGGCCCCATTGTCTGTTGGTGAACCCGCGACCGCGATCGACGTCGGCAGGACGCTGCCCGGTCTTCCTTGTCACCGACGCGGATAGGGCTCCCTGCCACCGCGATAGCGGGGCCTTCGGCCGGGGCGGGTTCACGCGTCCGGTCACTTTCCGAATACCTCACAGCTCCGCCAACGGGCTTTCAGGTCAGGACGACGGAACGGGTGAGGCTGCGGGGGTTGTCCGGGTCGAGGCCCTTGCGGGCGGCGATGGCCGCGGCGACACGCTGCGCGCGGACCAGATCCGCCAGCGGGTCCAGGCCGCTCTCGACGAACAGGCCACCCGCGCGGGCGACGTCTTCGGCCAGGCCTTCCGGCGCCTGCCCGAACATCCAGGTCACCCGGCCGGGTTCGCTGATGCTGATCGGCCCGTGCCGGTAGTCCCATGCCGGGTACGACTCCGTCCACAGCAGGCAGGCCTCGCGGAACTTGAGCGCGGCCTCGTTCGCGATGCCCACGGACCAGCCGGTGCCGAGGAAACTGAACTGCTCCGCGGAGACGAGTTCGCCGGGCAGCGGTTCGGCGAGTACGCGTTCGGCCTGGTCGGCGACCGCGGTCAGGTCCTCGCCGAGGTGGGCGCGCAGCATCGCCAGCGCCGTCGTGGCGAACCGGGTCTGCACGACCGAGCGTTCGTCCACCACGGAGAGGTCGACGATCGTGTCCGCGGCGGCCTCGATCTCGCGCGGCACGCCGGTGATCGCGATGGTCGGGGTCTTGCCCCTCAGCTTCGCCAGCAAGGCGTGGACCTCGGTCGTCGTACCCGACCTGGTCAGCGCCACGACGTGGTCGTATCCCCTGGCGGATGGGAACTCGGACGCGGCGAAGGCGTCGGTCTCGCCGAGCCCGGCGGACTCGCGGAGGACGGCGTACGCCTGGCCGATGAACCACGACGTGCCGCAGCCGACGATCGCGACCCGCGCGCCCGGCGGCGGCAACTGGTCACTGTTCGCCGAGGCCAGCGCCGCCGCTTCCCGCCAGCAGCCGGGCTGGCTCGCGATCTCCGCCGCCATGAAGGTCCCGCTCATGAACTCCCCATCCGTGCCAGTTGTGCGCAATAGCTGTCACGTTAGGTGCAGTTTTGTGCAACGTCAATGCTCTGTTGGCGCACTTTCACGCATTTGCTCCGCGCAGATGTGCATGATGGACTGACCGTGACCGGCGTCACGTCGCGAGCTGTCACAACCTCTCGGTCCCGCTCGTCATGTGTGCAGGAACCGACGGAGAGGAAAGATCATGGAACCGCGTGTCAACCTGTTCGAGAACGAAGTCATCCTCAAGTACGCCAAGCGTCTCGGCGCCGCGAACCGTCCGATCGAGGAATCCTCGCTGCCGCACGCGACCCAGGAGCTGGTGAAGCTGCGCGCCAGCCAGATCAACGGCTGCGGCTTCTGCACCGACATGCACAGCAAGGACGCCGCGCACGCCGGCGAGACCTCAGTGCGGCTCAACCTGGTCGCCGCCTGGCGGGAAGCGAACGTGTTCACCGAGGCGGAGCGGGCCGCCTTGGCGCTCACCGAGGAGGGCACCCGCATCGCCGACGCGCACCACGGTGTCAGCGACGAGACCTGGGCGCAGGTGCGCAAGCACTACGACGACGAGCAGATCGGTGCCCTGATCGCGCTGGTCGCCACGATCAACGCGTACAACCGGCTCAACGTCATCGCCAGGACGCCGGCGGGCGACTACCAGCCCGGCATGTTCGACTGATCCTCGCGTTCACCGACAACAGGATCGCTTCGCCGGACAACGATCGAGGCGCGACGGGCTGCTAAACCTGCGGATACCAGCGATCCGGAGGTTTCAGCCCGTGCGACTCGACGTCCGTTTCTTCCCTGTGACCGGGACTCATCCGCTCAGCACCGACCTCGTCGGGCTTCGCGCGAACTTCCACTACGGCTCCGGGAACGTGCTGGAGCAGCACTACGCGGACCGGACGACGATGGTCTGGACCGGCGTGTCCGGTGATTTCGCCGGTGTCCGGCAGAAGGAGGCGACCCTGCGCGTCTTCGAAACCGGCCCGGCGCAGTATTTCGTCACCTGGTACGAGAGCGGGACCGTCGCGACGGCAGCGCACGGTGAGGTCTTCGACGGTGGCTATCCCATCGCGGTGATGGCCGATTTCGGCCGCTTGGTCGCGACGGCGGCGTACACGAATCCTCGCGAGGACGGCGGCCAGTATTTCCTGGTCGACCAGGCGACCATCGAGATTCTGGACAAACCGCACGGATGGAGTTCTTTCCCCGCGCCGCGGGGGTCCTGACCGGCGAACGAAGTTAACCCAGGGCGTGCCCCGGGTATCCGACGGTCATGCGCCGATCAACAGTCGAGCACTCATCTCGGTCGAACACCCGGCATTTGACCGTGCCGCAGGGCGTGGCACTGTACGTCGGCGCCGTCCTCGGCACCGGCCTGCTGGTACTGCCGTCGCTGGCGGCCAAGGCCGCGGGGCCCGCTTCCCTGATCGCCTTCCTCGTCCTGGTGCTGGTCTCCGCCCCGGTCGCGGCGACCTTCGGCGCGCTGGCCGGACGGCATCCGGACGCCGGCGGACCGGCGACGTTCGCCCTCCGGGCGTTCGGACCGAAGACCTCGGCGGTGACCGGTTGGTGGTTCTATTTCGGCACCCTGGCGGGAATGCCGGCCGCCAGCGCGTTCGGGGCGGCCTACCTCACCGAATTGGTCGGTGGCGGCCGGTCGATGACGATGTTCCTGGCCGCCGTGCTGGTCCTCATCGCCATCGGGGTGAACTTCTTCGGCGTGCAGCTGTCCGGCCGCGTGCAGTTGGTGCTCACCGGTTTCCTGGCACTTCTTCTGGTCGGCGCCGTGGTGCTCGCGGCACCGAAAGCGGACACGGCCAACCTTCAGCCGTTCGCGCCACACGGTTTCGCCGGTATCGCGACCGCGATCAGCCTGCTGGTGTGGGCCTTCATCGGCTGGGAAACCGTGACCCATCTGGCCCCCGATTTCCGGAATCCGCGGCGGGATCTGCCACTGGCCACGGGAATCTCCATCGTCGTCATCGGCGTGCTCTATCTCGCCGTCGGCGGAATGACGATTCTCGTGCTCGGACCACGAGCCGGTGAAACCGAAGCGCCACTGGCCGCGTTGCTCGGCGAAGGGCTCGGCACCTCCGTTCGCGTGGTCGCCGCGGTGATCGCCGTCGTGGTCACTCTCGGGGTGCTCAACGTGTTCGTGGCGAGTATGGCGAAACTCGGCGCGGCGCTCGGTCGTGATGGCGCACTGCCGCATTGGCTGGCCAAGGGCAGCCGATCGGGTGACGTTCCGAGGCGCAGCCTGCTCGTGGTGACCGTCGGGACCGCGCTCAGCTTCCTCGTCGCGATCCTCACCGGATTCGAACTGGAACAGGCGTTGCTCGCGGAGAACGCCTGCCTGATCGCGATCTACCTGGTGGCGATGGCCGCCGGAGTCCGGCTTCTGCCGTCCGGCGGGAAACAGCGATGGCTCGCCGTCATCGCGACGGTCCTGGTGTTCGGCGTGCTCCTGCTGGCGGGCTGGTACCTGGTGTTCGCGGGGGCGCTCGCGGTGGGGGCGCTGCTCTACCTGAAGTTCTCCAGAAGGTCCGGTGACGACCGCGCCTGACCGGACCGGGCCCTGGACATCCCGAGGAGCCAGCGCTCGAACGCCGGCACGCCGTCACCGAGGACGGTGAGCGCGTGACTGCCGACGATGAAGCCGTCGGCTCCTTGCCGCGCGACCGCCGCGACGTCGTCGCCGTCCCGGATGCCGAAGGCGGTGTAGACGGGCAGATCCGGACGGATACGGCGGATGTCGTCGATCCGGCGACCGAGCCTGTCGTCGATGGTGCCCGCCCGCCCGGTCTCGGCGCTGAGCGCGAGATACACGAACCCGTCGCCGCAGCCGAGCACGTCGGCCTCTTCGTCGGTGAGGTGCCCTGCCGTCGCGCGCAGCGGCGGCACCAGGGCGAGTCCGCGGCGGCGCGCCAGGGCCGCGTACTCGGGGAACGGCCGGATGTCGTGCTCGCAGAGCAGACCCGCGCAGCCGGACAGGATTTCGTCACCGGCACGCCAGTCGCCGGCGGCTGGCCAGGCCGACCGGTAGACGATCCCGACCCGCACCGGCGCCTGCGCCAGCCATTCGGGCAGCCGGGACGACCGCGGGTCCAGGTTGTCCGGCCCCGCCTTCGCCAGCGCCTCCGCGACGACGCTCCCGGTGCTGGCGGAGAAGCCCGCGTCGAGCAGGATCGGGAACTCGACGAAGTCCACTCCCGCGGCCACCGCGGCACGGACGGCGGCGAAACTGGTGTCCCAGTCGGGGAAGCCAGGGATCAGATAGATACCGAATCCCAGCCTTCCGCCGATGGCGAGGCTCTCACGAAGACCGGCGCTCATACCGGTTGCTCCTGCCTGGAAGCCGCGATGTTCATGACCCGCAGCGCGCAATAGCTCTCCCACAAGGTCGAACCAGGGTTCGTGCTGAACCCGCCGTCCGGTTGCGCGCACCGCTGGACCGCGGCGTGCAACCCGGCCCAGTCCCAGGCCAGGTTCAGCAACTGAGCGGTTCGCGCGCCCCAGTAAGCACTCGCGAGTGACCAGTCCGCTTGCGACGGCCGCATCCGGATATGCCCGAATCCGTCGTCGCACGAGGCGACGAACGGAGCGCTCGCCTGCGCGTCGGCGTGATCGTCCTCGGTTCCGAGCCAGTGCCGGATCGCGACCGAGCAATAGGTCCGTTCGATGTCGGACGGACGGCCGGGCAGGAGCGCACAGCCACGATCGTCCCCGGTACACGCACGCAGGAACGCGCGGATCTCGGCGGCGGAGTCCGGGTCCGGCCGGGCGCCGAGGATGATCAGAGACCTGACGCCGTAGAAGAGGTCGTCCAGGTCGACGACGACCCGGCCCCCGGCGATGAGCGCCGCGTCCACCCACCGGACCACCGCGCCGGAATCGGGCACGGTGACCCCGGCGAGCTGATACAACCGCAAGGCGTAGTACGTCGCTCCCAAGGACGGTGCCCCGTCCCGGAACATCGCGTAGGCGCCGCCGGTCCGGGCCGCCGAGGCGAATTCCAGCTCCGGCCGGGTCAGGCCGATCCCCCGCATCGCGCGGATTTCGGCGCCGAACCGGGCGGCCTCGAGGCTGGGGGCGCTTTCATCGGTCTCGACGAGCAATCCGTCGCTGCCACGGCAGGACTCGACGAAGGTGAGGATGTCGGTCATGGTGCGTCCTTTCTTCCTCAGCCGGGCGCGGACCCGAAGATCTCGTTCTGTGGCGGGAAACTCTGGAAGTCGAGTGTTTCGAAGCCATAGGCGGCAGGCAGTTGCTGCGGCGCGGGAGTGTGGAACAGCAGCGAATCGGCGTGCGTCCGGTTCGCCGGGGCGTTGGAGTACGCGTTGTACAGCTCCAGGGCCCGGCGTTGCGCTTGGGGGATCGACGGCAGCGGACCGGCGGCGACGAAGTCGTCGACCTCCTTGAGCACGGTCATGCCGAGGCAGAAGGTCAGCAGATCCTGCGGCTCGGCGACCAGACCGGCCCCGGTACGGACGACCCGGTACGGCTTCGGCATGGCTTCGAGGAGGTCCCCGGCGTAGATGACGAAGTCGGCGACGTCCGTGCCCGCGATGTCGCGTTCGAGGATGCTGGGGCTGAGCAGATAATTGAGGTAGCCGAAGATCTTGGGATTACGGCTGAAATAGAACAGGCAGGCGGCCTCTTCTTCGGCGCGTGTCTCCGCGTCGATCTGCCCGGCCAGCCGCGACATGACCGTGCCGTAGCAACCGGAGTCGACCAGCGCGACCCGTTCGGGCTCGAACCACTCACCGTCCCGCAGTCCGAGCACGTCCGCGAGGGCGCCGTGGTCGGCGCGGGACGCGTGGGCGAGGCGGATGTCCAGCCCGGTGGACATCTTCAGGTCGAGCCGCCGCGCCGTGAGATAGGTCGTCAGCATGTCGCGCGCGAGGAACAGGACATGCCCGCGACGGCGGTGCACGCACCATCGGACGACCCAGTGCGCGAAGGAGACCCAGAGCGGCAGCCACGGCCGGACTCGCCAAAGGAACCGTTCGATCGCCGAGCCGGCGCCGTCCGCGAGGGTGTGCCCGCGGCCGGGATCGATCGCGTGACACACCTGCGCCAGCTGGACTTCGGAGAGATCACCTTCCCCGCGCATGGTCTGGATGAAGTCGCGGATGGCGTCGTCCATCGCGGGGGCCGGGGAACCCGTGATGGAGCACCATCGCGCGATCCAGTGCTCGCCCATTCCGGCCCACGCGGCCGACGCGCTGGCCGCGTCGGGTCCGGGACATTCGGTGAGCAGGCCGGTCAGCCACGCCGGGACGTCGCCGGCCGGCACACGAGGGTCCGCGGCCAGCACGGCCGCGGCACCTCCTCTTCGGGATGACGTTTCACGCTCTCGGGGCATGGCCTGACCCTTCCGTCGGCGGTACCGGAAGCGTCACGCCGTATGCCTGGTGCAGCAGGGAAGAACGAGGTACTGGTGGGTGACGCTTCGTTCCACCGTATGAGGGCATGGTGGACCGTGGCGATCACTTCCGCGCACGGTCCTGTCCATCATCCGTACCCCGAGCGAAAGGGCCCGACGAGGCGGCGCAAGGTATGCGACGGGGCTTCACCGAACCGGTCACGATAGGTGGCCGCGAACCGCCCGAAGTGGAAGAACCCGTGCCGTTGGGCCACTTGTGCCACGGTGACCGTGTCGGGCTCGCCCGCGGAAAGGTCGGCATGGGCGCGTTCCAACCGGACATCGCGAAGATAGGCGTTGGGAGTGGTCGCCAGATGCCGCTTGAAACCCTTCTCCAGCGCGCGCACGCTCACCCCGAGTTCGCGGGCGAGGCTCGTCACCGAATGATGCCGGTGCGGTTGCCCGTCGATCAGCCGGGTGGCCTCGCGAATGGTGCGTGAAGACACGAGTTTCGCTTCGCCGGTCACGACGTCCCAGTAATTATGCTTCTGTGAAGCCAAAAATGTGGTCATCAATCCCTGTTCGACGGCATCCGCGACGGCTTCGATTTCCAGCGCGCTGTCCGTGTCGTCCAAGGACTCTACGTAAGCCGTCAAGGCGTCGTACCATCCCTTGGCGGGCTGACGACCGGTATTCAGCGTCTCCTCGAACCGCAAGGGCTGAGGCAGTGCGCGACCGAGCATCGCACTCAGCCGCATTTCGAGGACTCCGCGGTCGATGATCACCATCATCTGGGCGAACTCTCGCGACCAGCGGGCCTCCAGCACAGAACCGGGATTGCACACGTGCCCTCGTCGCTCACGGAGGTGCAGGCTCCGCCGCTCCCCGGCGGCGGCCGCCCTGCCGGTGACCGGGATCGAGATCAGGAAGTGCCGGCGCGTACCGCCGACCCGCAGTTCCGCCGCGGCGGAGCAACAGACGCAGGCGACCGTGAAGTTCTTCGTGCGCCGGGCGTGCACGCGAACCTTCGACGTGGGGCCCGCGCGAAACCGGCATTCCCCGAACAGGCCGGCCAGACACTTCCGCGTCTCCTCCGGGTCCTCCGAATCCAGCAGCATGAACTTTCCCAGCGGTGTGTCCATTCGAGCCCCCTTGAGGACACCGGAGGTGGATCGTTCCTGACGGCGTTCCTCCCGTGTACCCGGTCGGATGGAGTGCCGTGAACCGGACGGGCAAAACCGATCGAACAGCCTAAACCGGCAAGATCGGCCGTATCGGACTAACCACTCACGCGGGTTCTAAACGCGTCGATTCCGGTCAACCGGCCTCGGACGCGGACACCCACTCGGAGGTACCCGGCGCTGACGGACAAGCGGTGGGCACGCAAAGGCAAAGACCGGTGCGGCGCCCCCTCCCATACTGGCCGTCCAGCCGAGACGAGGAGTACCGAATGCGCCGAGACGACACGTCGCTCGCCAAGAACGTCCTGGGCGTGCCGGGCATCGTCTTCCTCGTGCTCGCCGCGGTCGCGCCGCTGACCGGGATGATCGTGATCGCGGCCATCGGCATCGCGGTCGGGAACGGCGGCGGCATGGTCGCGGCGTTCCTGCTGGCGACGGTCGTCCTGCTGCTGTTCGCCGTCGGCTACGCGCAGATGTCGCGGGTGCTCACCAGCGCGGGCGGCTTTTACGCGTTCGTGGTCAAGGGCCTTGGCAGGACGCCGGGTCTCGTCGCCGGGTTCGTCGCGATGCTCGGCTACAACTGTTTCGTCGCGGGCGCGATCGGCACGAGCGGGTTCTTCACCTCCACGGCGATCGACGACGTCTTCGGCGTGAAACTCGATTGGCTGTTCTGGAGCGCGCTCTCGGTCGTGCTGGTCTTCCTGCTCAGCCGCCGCGGAATCGCGGTCAGCGCGAAGGTGCTGGGTGTCTCGCTGATCCTCGAAGTGTCGATCCTGCTGATCATGGACTTCAGCGTGCTGTTCCGGCACGGCTTCTCGTTCGCCGCGTTCAGCCCGTCCGTCATGTTCCAGGGCGCGGGCGGTCTCGCGTTGCTGTTCGCCGCCAACGCTTTCATCGGGTTCGAGGCGACGGCGCTGTTCGGCGAGGAGGCCAAGGATCCCAAGCGGACGATCCCGCGGGCGACCTACATCGCGATCGGGTTCATCGGCGTGTTCGCCGCGTTCACGACCTGGGCCGTGGTCAGCGCGATCGGCGCCGAGCAGGCACAGGACGTGGCCGCCGCGCATCTGTCGAGCGGGGACCTCGTGCTATCGGTCGCGCAGGAGTATCTCGGCGGCCCGTTGACGAAGGTGATGCTGCTGCTTCTGGTGGTCAGCCTGTTCGCGGCGCTGCTGGCGCTGCACAATTCGGCCACCCGTTATCTGTACGCGCTGGGCCGGGTCGGCGTGCTGCCGCGTCTGCTTGGCAAGACCGATCCGCGCAACGGCGCGCCGCGCTACGCCTCGATCGTCCAGCTGGTCTTCGGTTCGCTGGTGGCGCTGGCGTTCCGGCTCGCGGGCCTCGACCCGGTCGCCGATCTCACCGCGAGCATGACCGGCTTCGGGACGCTCGGCATCCTCACCCTGCAGTTGTTCGCGGCGGTGGCGATCCTGGTCTACTTCCGCCGGACGCGGGATCGCCGGGTGGTGAAGACGCTCATCGCCCCCGGGCTGGGCGCGGTGGGTCTCGGGCTGATCGTGACGCTGGCGATCCTCAACTTCCCCACACTCGCCGGGTCGAGCAACGGCGTCGTCCCGCACCTGCCGTGGCTGCTCCTGGTGGTCGCGCTGGCCGGGCTCGCGCTCGCCGGCTGGCTGCGGCGGTTCCGCCCTTCGGTGTACGACGCGCTGGAAACCGATCTGGAACGCGAACCGTCAGACGTTGTGGGTCAGTGAGAGGTTGAACGAGTAGCGCGACGCGCGGTAGACGTGCCATCCGTACTCCACGACCTTGCCCGATTCGTCGTAGGTGGTGCGGCGCATGGTGAGCAGCGCCGCGCCCGGCTTCTCGTCGAGCAGTTCGGCGTCCTCTTCGGTCGCCTGCCGGGCCCCGACGTTCTGCTGGGCGGCGTGCAGCCGGACCCCGGCCGAGCGCAGTAGCTGGTAGAGGCCCGTGTCCCGCAGTTCGTCGTCGGCCGGGGCGATGAGGCCGTCGGGCAGGTAGTTGTTCATGATCGCCAGCGGCTCGCCGCCGGTCGAGCGCACCCGCTTGAGCCGCCGGACGTGGGTCAGACCCGGCGCCTCGAGATGCTCGATCGCGTCGTCACCCGCGGGCTCGACCCGGTTGACGAGAACGACCGATTCCGGCTTGTCGCCGATTTCGCTGAGGTCGTCGAAGAGGCTGCTCAGCCGCAACGGCCGTGCGACCTTGGTGCGCACGACCTGCGTGCCGACCCCGCGCTTGCGGACGAGGAGCCCCTGATTGACCAGTGACTGGATCGCCTGACGGATGGTCGGCCGCGAGAGATGCAGCCGCGCGGCCAGGTCGAGCTCGTTGTCCAGCCTGGCGCCGTTCGGCAGCCTTCCGTCTTCGATGGCGGCACCGATCTGCCGGGCGACCTGGGAATACAGCGGCTCCGGACCGTTCGGATCCACCACGATCTCGCCGGGCGCCCAGGGTTTCATGCGCGGAGCCTACCGCGACCGGCCACTATGACCTTATGTCCATATGTCTTGACAAAGTCTCCCACCGCTTGCGATGGTCGCGGGACCACGCGAGCCGGGAGGTACGAAGGTGTCGGACACAGTGCGCCGGATAGTCACCGCGCGAGTGCGCGATCCGGGAGCCGTCGCGGTGGCCGCCGCCACCCGCGTCCGGGCGAAGTCGCCCTTCAACGACAAGGGCCGCACGATGATCATCGCCGCGGACCATCCGGCTCGCGGCGCGAACGGCGTCGGCTCCGACCCGCTCGCGATGGCCGACCGCGGCGAACTGCTCGACCGCCTCTGCCTGGCACTGGAACGCCCCGGGGTCACCGGCGTGCTGGCGACGCCGGACATCATCGACGACCTACTGCTCCTCGGCGCCCTCGACGGCAAGACCGTCATCGGCTCGATGAACCGCACCGGACTCGCGGGATCGACTTTCGAGATCGACGACCGGTTCGCCTGCTACGACGCCGAAACGATCGAGCGGATGCGGTTCGACGGCGGCAAGACGCTCACCAGGATCTGCCTGACGGACCCGGCGACGCCGAGCGTCCTCGAGAACACCGCGAAGGCGGTCAACGACCTCGCCGACCGCAAACTGATCGCGATGGTCGAGCCGTTCCTGGCGGACTGGGTCGACGGACGCCTCCGCACCGACCTCTCCCCCGACGCCGTGATCCGCTCGATCACCATCGCCTCCGCGCTCGGCCGCTCGTCGGCCTACACCTGGCTGAAACTCCCGGTGGTGCAGGACATGGAACGCGTGCTGGCCGCCTCGACGTTGCCCACCGTCCTGCTGGGCGGCGAGGTCAAGGATCCCGACGCCGCGTTCGCCGCCTGGCAACGCGCGCTCGCCCTGCCGACCGTGCAAGGCCTGGTGGTCGGCCGGTCCCTGCTCTACCCGCACGACGGCGACGTCGCCAAGGCCGTCGACACGGCCGTCGGACTGCTGTGAACACCTGTGGAGGACAACGCGTGAAGACCATCGATCACTGGATCAACGGCACCGCGACCGCGGCGGGCTCCACCCGCACCGCTCCGGTGTTCGACCCGGCCGCGGGGCGCCCGCGGGCGCAGGTGCTCCTCGCGGAACCGTCCGATGTGGACACCGCGGTGGCCGCCGCGGGCAAGGCGTTCGAAACGTGGGGCGATTCGTCGTTGTCACAGCGGACGAAGGTGATGTTCGCCTTCCGCGAGCTGCTGGTGAAGCACGAGGACGAACTCGCCCGGATCATCTCCGCCGAGCACGGCAAGGTGATCGACGACGCGCGCGGCGAGATCGTCCGCGGCCGCGAGATCGTCGAGTACGCCTGCGGGATCGCCGACGCGCTGAAGGGCGGCTTCTCCGACCAGGTCTCGCGGGACGTGGACGTGCACGACTTCCGGCAGCCGCTCGGGGTGGTCGCCGGGATCACGCCGTTCAACTTCCCGATCATGGTGCCGCTGTGGATGCACCCGATCGCCATCGCGGCGGGCAACACGTTCGTCCTCAAGCCCAGCGAACGGGTCCCGTCGGCGTCCCGGCTGGTCGCCGAACTGTACGCCGAGGCGGGCCTTCCGGACGGCGTGTTCAACGTGGTCAACGGGGACAAGGTCGCGGTCGACGCGATCCTGGAGCATCCCGATATCGCCGCCGTCTCGTTCGTCGGGTCGACCCCGATCGCCAAGTACGTCCACGAACGCGCGACGGCGTCCGGCAAACGCGTGCAGGCGCTGGGCGGGGCCAAGAACCACGCCGTCGTCCTGCCCGACGCCGATCTGGAGTACGCCGCGAACCATCTGACGGCCGCCGCGTTCGGTTCCGCCGGGCAGCGCTGCATGGCGATCTCCATCGGCGTCGCCGTGGGTTCGGCAGGCGACGGGCTGGTCGAGATCCTGAAGCGCAAGGCCACCGAGATCAAGGTCGGTCCCGGTGACGAGGCGGGCAACGACATGGGTCCGGTGGTCACGGAGGCCGCGCGGCAGCGGGTGGTCGACTCCGTCGCCCTCGGCGCGGAGCAAGGCGCGACCGTGGTGGTCGACGGCCGGGACCTCCGGGTCGCCGGGCACGAAGAGGGATTCTTCGTCGGACCGTCCCTTTTGGACCACGTGACCACCGGCATGGCCGCCTACCGCGACGAGATCTTCGGGCCGGTACTCGGGATCGTGCGGGTGTCCACTCTGGACGAAGCGATCGCGCTGATCAACGCGAACCCGTACGGGAACGGGACCGCGGTCTTCACCGGAAGCGGCGAGGCCGCGCGGCGGTTCCAGCGCGAGGTGAAGGTGGGCATGATCGGGGTGAACGTGCCCATCCCGGTGCCGATGTCGTACTACTCCTTCGGTGGCTGGAAGGACTCCCTCATCGGGGACAGCCCGATCCACGGCCCGGCGGGCGTCCGGTTCTATACGCGGGCGAAGGTCGTCACGACGCGGTGGCCGCATTCCACCGCCGGTTTCCATTTCCCGACGTCCAGCTGACGACCGCATTTCGTCCTCTGAATGTGTTTCGGAGCGGGGTGAAGGGGCCTTTCACCGCATCTAACGCAGCGAAGGCCCCCTTCACCCCACCCGGCGCCCACGCCTCCCCGATCTCGAAGCACCCACGAAATCGGTGAAGGGTCAGCGGACCTCTTGCCGTTGACGTTTCCCGACGATCCGCCAGCCGACCGCCAGCACCACGACCAGCACCGGGATCGAATAGAACGCGATCTTCTCGGCGCCGTCGGAGAAGCCCATAAGGACGACGACCAGCGCGAGGAAGCCCAACGTCGCCCAGCCGCTGTAAGGCGCCCAAGGCATCCGGTAGGACGGCCGTTCCAGCTCGCCGCGCAGTGCCGCCTGACGCAGCCGCATCTGACAGAAGATCAGCGTCGCCCAGGTGGTGATCACGCCGAGCGAGGCGATCGCGATGTCGAAGGCGTCCTTCGGGACCAGGTAGTTGAGCACCACGCCCAGCACGTAGGCACCGGAAGTGAACAGGATGCCGCCGTAGGGCACGTGGCGGCCGCTCATCCTGCCGACGAACTTCGGCGCCTCGCCCTTGTCCGCCAGCGCGCGCAGGATGCGGCCGGTCGAATAGAGCCCGGAGTTGCAACTGGACAGCGCGGCGGTGAGCACGACGGCGTTCATCACGTCGCCGATACCCGGGATCCCGAGCCTGCTGAACACGGTGACGAACGGGCTCTCGCCGCCGTTGTAGAACGGCCACGGCAGGAGCATCGCCAGCAGCAGCACGGATCCCACGTAGAACACGCCGATCCGCCAGACGACCCCGTTGATGGCCTTGGGCACCACCTTGCGGGCGTCCTTGGTCTCGCCGGCGGCGATACCGACGAGCTCGATCGCCGAATACGCGAAGATGACCGCCTGCAGGGTCATCAGCGCGATGCCGAGGCCGGCCGGGAAGAATCCATTGTGGGCGGTCAGGTTGTGCACGCCCGCCGTGGTACCGCCGATGTCGGCGCTGGTGAGCACCAGCCCGGTCGCGGTGACCAGGAAGACCACGATGGCCAGCACCTTGACCACCGAGAACCAGAATTCCAGCTCGCCGAACAGTTTCACCGAAAGCAGGTTCACCAGGATCAGCACACCGAGCGCGACCAGCGCGGTGATCCACTGCGGCACGTCGGGCAGCCACTTGTGCACGTAGATGGCCACCGCGGTGATCTCCGCGATCCCGGTCATCGCCCAGTTCACCCAGTACATCCAGCCGGAGGCGAAACCCGCCCACGGCCCGATGAACTTGCGGGCGTAGGTGACGAAACTGCCGGAAGTCGGCTCGTGCAGCACGAGTTCACCGAGAGCGCGCATCACGAAGTACGCGGCGATACCGCAGAGCGCGTACGACAGGACCAGCGACGGCCCGACCTGGTGGAGCTTGCCGCCGGCACCGAGGAACAGCCCGACGCCGATCGCGCCGCCGATGGCGATCATCTGCACTTGGCGGTTGCCCAGTGCTTTTGAGTAGCTTTCACCTTTTTCGGTGAGCAGCGAGGAATCCATGGTTGCCAGACGCTAGAGCGTGTGCGGCAGGTCACCAACAGTGCTAAGGAAGACTTAAGGTGTGCGGGACGTCACCCTGGTGGTTTTCCCGGAATTTCCCTTTCCGATTTGACAAGTTCACCGGCGAACCCCGATCTTCGCGCGCGAAGAAGCGCTTCTACGCTACGTCCGTGGACCTCGCAGCGCTGCTGGACCGGATCGCCGACGACGTCGCGCCGGAGATCGGCCGCGGCTCCGTCGCGGACTACATCCCCGCCCTGGCCAGGGTCGAACCCGGCCGGTTCGGCATGGCGGTGGCCGAAGTGGACGGTGGGGTGCACGGCGTCGGCGACTGGGAGACGCCGTTCTCCATCCAGAGCATGTCGAAGGTCTTCACCCTGGCGCTCGCGCTCTCCCACGGCGACGGTGTGTGGGAACGGGTGGGCCGCGAGCCGTCCGGCAACCCGTTCAATTCGCTGATCCAGCTGGAGAACGAGGACGGGATCCCGCGCAATCCCTTCATCAACGCAGGCGCGCTCGTGGTGACCGACGAATTGGCGCACCACGGCGACGCGGTGGAGACATTGCTTCGGTTCCTCCGCGAGGAAAGCGGCAGCCCGGCCATCGGGATCGACGCCGAGGTCGCCGCGTCCGAGGCCGCCCACGCCGACCGCAACCGCGCGCTCGCGTATTTCATGGCGTCGTACCGGAACATGCGTCATCCGGTGCCCACGGTCCTCGATCAGTACGTGCGCCAATGTTCGATCGCGATGAGCTGCGGCGACGTCGCGCGCGCGGCGGTGTTCCTCGCCCGCCACGGGGTGCGCAACGACGGCACCAGGCTGCTCGAGCGGAGCGCGGCCAAGCGGGTCAACGCGGTGATGCTGACCTGCGGTACCTACGACGCCGCGGGTGAATTCGCCTATCGTGTCGGGCTTCCCGGCAAGAGCGGGGTCGGCGGCGGCATCGTGGCGATCGTCCCCGGCCGGTGCGCGATCTGCGTGTGGAGCCCGGGACTGGACCCGCGCGGCAACTCCGTCGCGGGCGTCGCGGCGCTGGACCGGTTCACCACCCTGACCGGCTGGTCGATCTTCTGACCCTCAGCCGCTCGGTCGTCCCATCTCGTGGCCCGGCCGCCCCTCGGTGCGCCGTCGCCGCTTGATGCGTTCTTCGTGCAGGTGCCGCCGTCCGCCGGTCAGGTCGTCGGCGACGTCGCGCGTCATCCCCCGGAAAGCCGCGTAGTAGCCGTCGTCGTACTCCTCGATCAGCTGAAAGGTCCACCGCTCGGGCAGGACGTTGAGCCCGATCAGCTCGGTCTCGATCCGGTCCGCCCACTCCGCGTGCCCGGCCTTACGGAGGCCGTCGACGGCATCGCCGAGCGCGAAGTCGGCTGTCCCCGTGAGGTGATGGAAGGCGTACAGGTGCCCGCGCGCCTGTTCGACCGTTTCGAGGGCGAAGACCAGCTTTCCGACGGCGTCGATGGTCGCGTCGTCGGGTTCCGAGGATGAGTCCGGCATGCCCGGTGAATGCCCCGGAGCCGGTCTTTCTACACCTCGGCGTCGTACCGCGTCCTGGCGTCGTTGATCTCGTTGATATGGGATTCGGCCCAGTCCCGGATCACCGCCAACGGCGCGGTGAGGGTGCTGCCGAGTTCGGTCAACGTGTACTCGACCTTCGGCGGCACCGTCGGATGCACGGTGCGTGTGACCAGCCCGTCGCGTTCGAGGCCGCGCAGGGTCTGGGTGAGCATCTTCTCGCTGACCCCGTCGATCGCGGCGCGCAGTTCGCTGTAGCGCTTGGTCCCCATCGAGAGGCAGCCGACGATCAGCGCGGTCCATTTGTCCGCGATGCGATCCAGCACCTGCCGTGAGGGGCACGGCGCGCTGTACACGTCGGCGGGCCGCCCGTCCGGCAACCAGGCCAGCACCTGGCCTGGGGTGCCTGGACGGGGACGGCGGCGGGTTGGCTCCGGCATGCCGCGACGTTATCCGGTGGCCGGGCCCGCGGCCCAGATCCGGCGCATCGCGGGCGGCAGGACCCGGCCGAACACCTGTCCGGCGAAATGCCCGCCGGCGAGGATCGTCCGGTCGTCCTCGATCTCCTTCAGCAGTTGCTCGCGGGTGGCGACGCCCTCCGCCGGGTCGACGTCGAACGCGAACGTCCAGTGGCTTTCGGTGATCTGGACCTGGCAGTGCATGACGTCGCCGAGCACGACGACGCGGCGGCGATCCTCCTCGGCCGGATCGGTGATCACGACGCTGCTGTGGCCGGGTGTGTGCCCCGGCGTGGCGAGTATCCGCACACCCGGCGCGATGACGTCGCCGTCGCCGAAGAACCCGATCACCTCGGCCAGCGGCCGCTGCACGGCGAGCGGATCCGGACCGACCGGGTCGTTCGTGCCGGACCAGTGGGCCCATTCGGCCTCGCTGACGAGATGCCGCGCCGCCGGGAAGGTCAACCCGGTCACGGGCCCGCCCTGGCGGTCCGGTGCGGGCGGGACGTTCGTCGTCCAGCCGACGTGGTCGTGGTGCAGATGCGTGTAGATCACGGTGTCGACGTCTTCGGGTGACAGGCCCTCCGCGGCCAGCGCGTCGAGCAGGCCGCCGCCGTGGAACTCGGCGGCACCGGGCAGCGTGAAGTCGGCCGCGCCGAGTCCCAGGTCCACCAAGATGGTCCGGTCTCCGGATCTGATCAGGAAGGAGCCGATGCTGACCGGGAACCAGCCGCGTTCGTCGAGGAACGCGTCGTGGGCCGCCCAGCCGGACGGGACACTCGACGGCAGGAAAACGGCGGGGTTGAGCCAGGCGTGCCCGTCGGGCAGGTAGGTGACGGTGGTCCGGCCGACCTGGATCCGGGACCTGGCAGCGGGTCGTGACATGAAAGGGACTCCCTTGTGGATGGTGAGCGAAGCTGTACTCACTTTCGGGGAGTCGCTCTCCGGACGGAAGTACGCACTTGCAAGTGCGTCCGGCGGTGGCCTTCCACGGCGATCCGCGCGAACGAGCGGATCAGCGGGTTCTCCCGCGCGGTCACCCAGGCGACGACCAGCGGGCTCGGGGGCATGTCGGCCAACGGCACCCAGGTGAGCCCGTCGGGCAGCGTGTGCCCGAGCGGCGCGATCCCGGCCGAGCCGTTCCACAGAACGGCCTGAAGGCATTCACCGA
The DNA here is from genome assembly GCF_042797905.1 of Amycolatopsis sp. NPDC057786. NCBI lineage: Bacteria > Bacillati > Actinomycetota > Actinomycetes > Pseudonocardiales > Pseudonocardiaceae > Amycolatopsis > Amycolatopsis sp. NPDC057786. The sequence goes on along the minus strand of NZ_JBHVKW010000005.1, from coordinate 125,684 downwards.
CCGTGCGCACGACCGGCCCGGCAGGGCGCTCCCCGACGGGCGCCGCCCCGTTCCAGTACTCGCGCCACAGCGGATCCGTACCCTCCGGCAGCTGGAACCAAGGCCGATCGGCGACGTCGGCGAGCCGCAGCGACGCACGATCGGCGAGCGGGTCACCGGTGCGCAGCACCAGCCCGACCGGATCGGACCGCAGGACCCGGACGCTGAGGCCGGTTTCGTCGAACGGCGACCGGGTCAGCGCGACGTCGGCCAGCCCGGCGCGCAGGCCGGTGGTGGGATCGGTGAAATCCGCCTCGCGGAAGCGGATCGAGACCTCGGGATGGCGTCGCCGGAACGCCGCGGCCAACCGGGTGCCCGCCTCCCCCGCCCCGTCGGCCAGGGTGCCGACGGTGAGCGTCGCGGGCCCCGCCGCCGCGGTCACCCGAGCGCGGGCACGGTCGGCCTGGTCCAGCAGGGTGCGGGCCTCGGCGTACAACGTGGCTCCGGCGGCGGTGGGCTCGACACCGGCGGCCGAGCGGAGCAGCAGGACGACGCCCAGGTCGTTCTCCAGCTGCCGGATGGCCCGGCTCAGTGGCGGCTGGGTCATGTGCAGCCGCGCGGCGGCCCGGCCGAAGTGCCGTTCCTCGGCGACGGCCACGAAATAGCGCAGCAGGCGAAGCTCCATCACCAGCGATGATACCCATCAGGTATCAGGTGGTGGAGATCGGACTTGGACGGAGCGCCGAGGCCGGCGCGAAGGTGGCGTCATGCCCTTCGAACCCCTCACCCACGAGCCCGCCGTCGAACCCGGCCAGGCCAAGGAGATCGCCCGCGACGTCGTGGTGATCCCGGATCTCGGCGTCGACCTCGTCCCCAACATCGGGCTCATCGGCGGCTCCCACTCGGTGCTCGTCGTCGACACCGGGCTCGGTCCTCGCAACGCCGAAAAGGTGCTCGCCTTCGCGGCCGAACACGCCCACGGCCGCAGGCTGTACCTGACCACCACGCATTTCCACCCCGAGCACGCTTTCGGCGCGCAGGTCTTCGCGGACGAGGCGACCTATCTCGTCAACAGCGCGCAGGCGGCGGACCTGGTCCACAAAGGACCGGGCTATCTCGACATGTTCCGCGGCCTCGGCGCCCCGGTCGCCCGCGCGCTGGACGGCGTCACCCTCGCCACCCCGGACGTGGTCTACGACGACGCGTACGAACTCGACCTCGGCGAGCGGGTGGTGCGGATGGAGGCCACCGGACGCGCCCACAGCAAGGGTGACCAGGTGGTGACCGTGCCCGACGCGGGCGTGCTGTTCACCGGGGATCTGGTCGAGGCCGGCCAGTTCTCGATCTTCCCGTGGTTCCCGCCGTACGACACCGACGTCTCGGGGCCGCGCTGGATCGAGGTGCTGCGACGGCTGGCCGCCGCCGGGCAGGACATCGTCGTCCCCGGCCACGGCGAGGTCTCGGGACGCCGGATCCTCACCGACGTCCGCGAGTACCTCGAACTCCTACGCGACGAAACCTGGACGCGGCGCGACTCGTCCCTTCCCGAAGAGACCATCGCCGCGGAGGTCGAAGCGCTGATGATCGAACGCCACCCCGAGTGGGAAGGCCGGGACTGGATCGCGAAGGGCGTCGGGTGTTTCTGCGCCGACACCGGGGAAGATCATTTGAAGATCGCGATGGGGTGAACGACGAGTTCACCGGTTTCGGGGTCCCAGTCCTCGACCTTGCCCAGACACCGCGCCCGGAACGCACCGGAGGGCGCGGTGTCGCGCAGGTCGCTGGTCACGCAGGTGAAGCGGATCCTCCTGCTCCGCTCCGGATCGTCCGGATTCCCGTACGGCGCCACGAAAACCGTCTCGGTGTCGGTCTGGGAGCGTTTGCGGAACAGGCCCTTCACGGAGACGAACGCCTCGACACCCCGCAGCCGGGTCTTGAGCTGCCGGGTGCTCTCGGGACCGTCGGCCCAGCCGAGTTCCTTCACCAGCGCCCGGTTGTGGACCAGCTCCTGCTTCGCCAGGTCCACGTAGATGATGTCGTGGTGCTTCTCCAGCACCTTCATCACGATGCCGATCACGGTGATCGGCTCGGCCTTGCGGATGTATCGCCGGAACTCCTCATCGGTGTCGGTGCGCTCCGATTCCCCTTTGAGCGGCCCGAATCCGGCCGAACCCCAGAACCGCCAGCCGCGGCTCTTCCGCTTCTCCACCTCCTGTTCCAGCGCCTCGTTGTAGCGATGCAACTGATACAGGCCCATCACGGATTTCGTGTGCAGGTAGAAGCCGATGCCCCGGATCATGCCCTGATCGCCGTCGGAACGGGCGCGGCGCCAATGCCGCACGAAAACGACGACCGCGACGAGGAAGGCGACCGCGGTCAGCACCCAGACGGCGAGCCACCAGCCCCAGACGTCCCACCACAGATTATCGGCAGCCACGGATCTCCTTGAAGGCCTTGAGCAGGGATGTCGCGTTCGCGTCGACCATCCGGCCACCGGTGGCCACGGCCGCGCGCTCCAGTTCGGCGGGATCGGCCTCGCCGTACCGGATGGTGTACGTGTGCACGCCCGGATCCCTCGGCGCGCGCAGGAATTCTTCGATGCCCGGCCCGGTGTTGCTCTCGCCGTCGGTCATCAGCACGATCGAAACGCTCCGGTCCGGTTCGGCACGGCGATGGGCACCTGCCTTCGCGTACGCCTCGCCGAGTGCCGACCAGACCGCCGTATTGCCGTCGAAGTCGTCGGTGGCGATGAAGGCCCGCAGCGCGTCGAGATCCCGGGGGTCACCGACGGTGAATTCCCTGTCCCCCAGTATCTTCCCGCCGAAACGGAGGACCGTGAGCCGCTCGCCGCGGTAGAAGCGGTCGAATCCGCCGTCCGGTCCGCCGCTCAGCCCGGCGAAGGTCGCCCGGAGCGCGTCGATCCTCGGCCCCTTCATCGAACCGGAGAAGTCCAGCACGAAGATCACGCGTCCGGGAGCGCGGACGGCGGTGGCCGCGTAATCGGCGAGGAGCTTGTCCACGACGGCCTGTTCGTCGGGGAAGTACAACGAGTTCCCGATCGAGGCAGGCAGCCTCGGATCGAGCGCCACGTCGCCGGTGATCGGCCGCCGGAGGGTCCGTTCCATCAGTTTCTTCTGCGTCGCCGGGCTCCTGAGCCAGGAGACGAGCTTGTCGTACACCTCCCGTTTGGCCGGGTCGAGCAGCAGGACCGGGTAGTCGGACTGGACGATGCCGTCGCGCGGGTACACCAGTTCCAACGGCGTCTTGAGCCTGCCGCTCGCGTTGAGCGAGAGCAGCGTGGACTCGTAGCCGATGATCGCGTCCACGTCCTGACGCTCCGCGAACCGCTCGGCCACCGCGGCCGACGTATCCGCCGTGAGCGTGTGCCCGGTGCGGAAACCCTGGAGCTTGTCGCATCCGACGTCTTGGAGGCGCAGCGCGGCGCCGGTACCCGCGGCGGCCGTCGCCACCCCGACGAGCGAGGTGAGCCCGCTGGTCGACTTGGCCGGATCCGCCATCGCGAACCGGAACGTGCCGCCCGCCGCCGCGTCCGCCAGATCCGCCCACGAGAGCTTCCCGTCCGGTTTGCCGCGGCGCAGCTCCGCCGCCTTCGCCGGGGTGATCCCGACGATGACCGGCGACACCATCGTCTTGGTCGCGAGCGGCCGTTCCCCCTTGTCGCCCGATTGTCGGTGCTTGAGCTGGAAATACCGGTCGGTGGAAAGCCAGGCGAGATCGTGCGTCGCTTTCCCCGGAGCGAGGGAAGTGCTCGCGTCGACCGTTCCCCGGAAATCCATTTCCAGTTCGATTCCCGTTTCCCCGCGAAGGTCGTCGAGAATCGGGCCGAGGTCGGCCAGTTCGGAACTGGCCAGCACGCGCAGTTTCACCTTCTGGCCGCCGCTCGTACAGGCGGCGACCACCAGGAGCAGGCAGCACAGGACCGCGAGCAGCCGCTTCACTGGCAGTCCCCGACCGTCTTGATCATCTCTTCCAGTACGAGGTTGTCCGGCAGCGGCGTGGTGCTGTCGTTGTCCGCGATCTCCGGGGTCGGCAGGCCCTGCCCGCGCAGGAAGTCGTACAGCCGCGCGCTCTTCGTGCTGCCCGCGGGGGTCGCGACGCCGAACCCGAGCTCCATCGCGCGGCGCTGCAGATCGGGATCGAAGGTGATCAGTTCACCCAGCCGCTCCGCTTCCGGCTTCAGTGCGAGGAACTGGGGTTTCGTCAGGATGTTGTCCTTCGGGTACAGCAGCACCCGGTCGTGGTCCGGCTGCCCGCTCTGTGCCTTCGCCCGCAACTGCATGGCAAGGTACTGGTGCTCGTAGATGACGACGATCGGCTTGTCGCCCTCGGCGAGGTTCGCGTAGGACTCCGACAGATCGGCCGACGGGAAGCCTTGGGCCGCCACCAGGGGTTTGACCCGGCCTGCCAGCTTCTTCGCGTTCGTGAGGCTCGGCGGCCCGGCGGACTGAGGGTCGACGACCGGGACCTGACGGCCGTTCTCCAGGAACGCCAGCAAGATCAGGTACGTCGCGCCCGAATTGGAGTCGCAGATGTTCGAGGTCTGCGCCAGCACCCGGTTGCCGTTCGCGGCGCCGTGGTCGCGGACGCCCAGCGAATCCCAGGTCTCCCCCCGCTTCATCACCTGGATGAACTTGTCGGTGTCCAGCGTGTAGTAGAGGTCCTGCCCCGGCGGTTTCGCCGCGATCCCTTTACCCGCCAGCGTTTCCGCGTAACGCCGGTACGTGGCGAGGACGATCGGGCTGGTGAACGGCTGGCGAGCGGTGCCCGTCCACTCGTTGGCTCTCGACCGCCGGACGAGACCCGCGGCGGGCTCGCCCGAGAGGAACACGAAGTCGTACTGGCTGAGGTCGTGCGTGGCGATGTCCCGTGATCCCGTCCTGGTCACGTGGACGCGGATATGGTGACGCATCAGGATTTCCTGGACCTTGGCGTCCTCGAAGAGATCCGATTTCGAGCCCATCTTGCCGCGCAGGACCAGCGTCTGCTGGAACGGCACCACGACGGTTCCGCTCACGAGCAGGACGATCAGACCGCTGACGGCCAGCACCAGCGCGGGCCCGAAAGTGCGGAGAAAACGACGGCGCAGAAAGAACGCCGAAGGCTTTGGTCGGATGGTGAGCTGGGGTTCTTCACGAAGCGAGCTATCGGTGGTCACCGATTTCCTCCCCGAATGTCCGGCAAGGCCTATTTTACCGGGGGGCACCGACGAAAAAGCACGTCTCGATCCGGCTTCGGGACCCACCCTCACCAGGCCGGGAGGCCGGACGGTTAGGCTCTTCGGTGGCGAAAACCGCCATGCACCACGACGCCGGGAGATCTGAACCGCCATGCTGGACCGAGCAGTCATCGACGCCCTCTTCCCCGCCGACCTGCCCGAGCCCGAGCACTGGGAACAGCGTTACCCCGCCCGCGAGCTCCCCGAGGGCGCCCTGGTCACCCGGTTCGGCCCGTCGCCGACCGGGTTCGTGCACATCGGCGGCGTCTACGTCGCCACCATCGACCAGGACGTCGCCCGCCGCAGCGGCGGCCGCTACCTCGTCCGGGTCGAGGACACCGACCGGTCCCGCGAGGTCGAAGGCGCCATCGACCAGTTCGAACGCGGCTTCGCCTACTTCGATCTCGCCGCCGACGAGGACATCCACCGCGGCGGCGACTACGGCCCGTACCAGCAGTCCGAGCGCGAGCAGATCTACCTGACCTACGTCCGGCACCTGCTCCGCACCGGCCGCGCGTACCTCGACTTCGCCACCAAGGACGAACTGGCGGCGATCACCGCCCGGCAGCAGGCGACGAAGCTGCCGACCGGCTACTACGGCTCGTGGGCCATCTGGCGCGACGCCGACCCCGCCGACGTCCAGGCCAAGCTCGACGCCGGAGACCCGTACGTCGTGCGGTTCCGCGCGCCCGACGACACGGGCGCCCGCGCCCGGTTCACCGACGCCATCCGCGGCCCGCTGGAGGCCGAGGCCAACCGCAACGACGTCGTCATCCTCAAGAGCTCCGACCAGAGCCCCCGGCTGCCGACCTACCACTTCGCGCACGCCGTCGACGACCACCTCATGCGCGTCAACCTGGTCATCCGCGGCGACGAGTGGATCTCGTCGGTGCCGGTGCACCAGCAGCTGTTCGACGCGCTCGGCTTCGAGCCGATCACGTACGCGCACATCGCGCCGCTGATGAAGCAGGAGGGCGGCAGCAAGCGCAAGCTGTCGAAGCGCAAGGACCCGGAAGCGAGCGTCGACTTCTACATCGAGTCCGGCTACCCCACCAAGGCCGTCCTCTACTACCTGCGCGGCCTCGCCAACGGCCGTCTCGCCGAGCTGCCGCTCGACCAGGCGCTGGCCGAGCCGATCAAGCTCGAGGAATGCGGCGTCGCCGGCCCGCTGGTCGACCTGGTCAAACTCGACGACATCTCGGCCGACCACATCGCCACGCTTTCCGGCGCCGAGATCCTCGAAGAGGTCCGCGGCTGGGCGGAGCGGTTCGACCCCGAGCTGCGGTCCGTCCTCGACGCCGAGCCGGACCTCGCGCTCCGCGCGCTCGCCGTCGAGCGTGACGGCGCCGAGAACCCGCGCAAGGACCTGAAGAAGTGGAGCGAGTTCCGCGCCGTCTACGGTTTCTTCTTCCCGCAGCTGCACGCCGCCGTCGCGAGCGCCGACGACGAGCGGATCGCCGCCCTCGGTGTCGACTCCGAGGTCGTCCGGGCCGTGGCGCGGGACTTCGTCGAGAACTACCAGCAGCTCGACGACGGCCAGGAATGGTTCCAGCAGATCCGCGAGGTCGCGGCGAAGCACGGCTTCGCGAAGAACGCCAAGGAATTCAAGAAGAACCCCGAAGGCTTCCCGGGCTCCATCCGCGAGGCTTCGCAGATCATCCGGATCGCGATCACGGGCTCGACCCGGAGCCCGGACCTGCACGCGATCACCCAGGCGCTGGGCCGCGAGGAGACGCTGGGCCGGTTCTCCGGTCTCGTCGCCGAGTGAGATCGGCCGCGGGCCGGTCCGTGAAGGCCTCCTTGGCGGATTCGTCTTTGTTCACCTACCAGTGTGGTCGGCGGTCGAGTGTCCCCAAGGTGGCATTGGGGACACTGAGCGTCTCCGATGCCACATTGAGGACACCGACTGAGCAGCCCTGCCCCCGGGGGAAGCCACAGGCTCGATGAACCTCGTCAGCTGCGTCCTGTGTTGTCTCGGCACCGGCTGGAGCCGGGATTCCGGGCGAGTTGGTAGTAGGTACTTCCGTGCCAGGGGACCAACACTCAAGAGGCGGGCAGGAACTGGTCGTAGAACGCCGTCTTGACCGCGACGACCGCCTGCTCCGTCTCCCGGAACCGTTCCCGCGCCTCGCTCGAGTCGATCAGCTGCACGAGCCGCAGTCCGAGCTGATCGGAATGGGTGAGCGAAAGCGGCGACGCGGCGGCGAGTGGCCGGGACTTCGCGTCGTGCACATGGTGCGGGTAATAGAAGACGGACTTCTCGCCGAGCACCGGGCCGATGCGGCGCCACAGTTCGCCGTATTCGACGGAGACCAGCACCTCACCCCAGAAGCGCAGGATGGTCAGCAGCTCGACGTCGGCGTACTTCGAATCACCCGCCGAGGCGATCAGCTCCATCGTGGTGTCGACGCACGCCGTCGTGGCCAGGGACTTCCGCGACCGCACCAGCGCTTCCCGCGGGACACCCAGCGCGAGGATGTCCGCCATCATGTCCTCGCGGTGTGAAGGCGTGCTGCCGGGCGAAGTGTTGTCCGGGTACTCCTCCCGGATGATGACGCGGGCGATCCGTTTGGACTGCTCGTCGGTGAGCAGGTCGATCGCCAGGTCGTAGGCCATGGTGAAGGCCAGCGACAGGAAACGCCGCTGCAGCAGGACGGTCTGCAGGTCCTCCGGTGACAGCTCGGTGACGCCACGCAGCGCCGGGTGGTTCCGGAACCGCTCGATCAAACCGTCTTCGAATTCGTCAAGTTCGCGCATCACTACACCTCTTGCTCAGAAACGGATCATGTCGATGCTTCGGTTCCAGTCGCCGAGGTCCACGTCGCGGCCGATATCCCACAACGTGTCGAGCTCGCGCTGGATCTGTTCGCCGAGCACGGTGTCGTGCGTGCCCTCGATCTCGAACTGCGGTGAATCGATCGCCAGCTGGCCGTGCAGGAACATGCTGACCAGGTAGCGCCCGTCGGCCCGGTACACCGAAACCGAGGCCTGCGAGTTGAACACTCGCACCTTCAGGTTGGCCTGCCGCTTCGCCAGCCTCCGGTGCAGGCGGGCGAGGGTCTCCAGGCACTCCACGATCCCCGTGCTCACGAAGGTCTTGCCCGCACCGTCGCTCCGGTCCAGCGCCGCTTCCCGCAGCCCAACCAGCATCGAGTTCGGGTGCAGCAGCATGATGCGCACTTGGGCTCGCCGGTCGACGATCGCGGCTTCCAGTTCCTTTTCCAGGCGTTGCAGATTGGGGATCCAGGTGTTCAGGATCGTCACCTGCTTGGCCTTCGCGATATGCGCCGCGAACTCGTCGTCCGGAAAGCGTTTGTGCACTTCGACGACGCCGCCGTAGTGCGAACGGCGGCGGCTCGCGGCGATGGTGTCGATATCGAGGCCGGCGAGCCGATCACGGATGTCTTCCAGCGCGCGCAACGGGGTCAGCTCGATGAGCAGCACCACGACCACACCGCTGACCATGATCAGCGTCAGCGTGGAGATGCCTTTCGGCGCCACTTTGTCCAGCAGGCCGAGCTGTTCGGAGATCCCGACCGCGAAGCCGACCACCGCCAACCCGCCGAGACTGAGCAATTCGAGCCAGCGACGCATTCTGCGGAGCATTCACCCTCCGGGATCCGGTGACCTTGGCCCTCATGTTCCCACGATGAGAGAGGTCGCTGTGATCGGGGTCACCACCTTTGACATGACACCATTCACGCCACGGAATTCACGGAAAGAAGGGAATCCGGCACGGGAATCCGCAACGCGCGGCCGACCACGCGACTCCCTATTCGTCACCCGCCCGGTACTTGCGCTGGAGCTCCTCGTCCTGCGCACGCGGCGGCTTTTCCGTCCAGCGCCCGTGGACGAGGTCGTTCTCCGTGTAGTCGGCACGCCGCGAGGCCCAGCCCGGCAACAGGAACTTGCGTGTCCCGCCTCGACCTCGATCGCGCAGATCGGTGACGACGGCGACACCGATCACCAACGAGAGAATTCCGAGGGCTATCCAGATTCCGACCATGGTCCGCTCCCCCGCAGATCAGTCAGTTTCGACAAAGACTAGCGGCGAACGACGGCCGGGCGGGCCTCATTTTTCCCGGCACCCGAACGGGGCACCATGGCATGACGATCTCCCCGGCATCCATGGGATACCGGGGAGACCGGGGGCGGTTCAGCCCCGGGCGTTCGGGTCGATCACGTCGCCTGCCAGCCCGGTGGCGGCGTCGCCGAGGGCACCGGTGGAGTCGACGACGCCCTGACCGGCCGCGGTGGCCGAGTCGACGGCGCCCTGGCCCGCGGCGGTGGCGTTCTCGGCGAGCCCCTGGCCGGTCTCGGCCAGCCCGCCGGCGGACTCGGTGACCTGGTCGGCGGCACCGGAAAGGTCGACGCCGGTCAGCTCGCTGACCTTGTCGCCCGCGCCACCGAGAAGCTCGGCGGCCTTTTCCTTCAGCGAGTCGAACAGGCTCATCAGGGGTACTCCTCGGATCGGTCGTGCGCAAGCGGCTGAATGTTCACCGTACAGGACAAAACGGGCACGGTGCGCGACATCGCCGCTCCGGACAGGTGAATACCGGGGAGTGGTCAGAGACAGGGCGGCTGGTAGCGATCGATCGAGAGGCCGCGGAAATCGAGTTCGTTCGGGGTTTTGCCGACGAAGACCAGGCCCCGCACCTCGGTCAGCGCCGAGGCGAAGGAGTGGCCGGGCGTCCCCAGCTCGGGCAGCGTCGTCCAGGCTTCGGGCTTGAAGCCGAAGAACTTCTTCACCCTCTTCCCACCGGTCGACGGCACCTTCGTGAGCCACTTGTTCCCGCCGCTCCACTGCGAGGCCGGACGCAGCTGGACGTAGAGGTCGTCGGTCGCGCTGTAGGTCATCCAGAAACCGGCGGATTTCGAAAGGTCGGCCTGCGCTTCGAACCAATTTCCCAGCCAGACGACGACCACGTGCCATTCGGCGTTGAGGAAGGCCACCTTGGCGGCGTAACCGCCGCGTTCGCGGACGAGCAGGCTGCCGGTCTGCGGCACCGTGGTGCCCTCACCGGAGGCGAGCCAGTGCTGCAACCGGTCTATCGACGGAGTGGCGCATTCACAGCCGTGCCCGCCGGACGCGTTCGCGGCAGCGCCGGGCCCGACCAGTGAGGCCAGAAGGCCCGACGCGATCACCGCGAACGTACGACCGAAAGGAACCCTGGATCCTTTGCGCATCCCCGGAAGTTAGCACAGCGGGCGACGGTGCCCCGATCAGCGGAAACCGTCCTTTGTGGACAATTGCCCGAACTCGGCGGCGAACAGCATGCCGGGATCGAACCCCATACCGGCGAAATGCCCGGCCAGCTCCAGGGACAGGACTCCATGGATCCTGGTCCAGAACGTCACGGCACGACGGAGGACCGCCGTGGACACCGGTAGCCCGCCCGCCCACTCGCGATGCTCCTCCAGATGACCGTCGAACGCCGTCACCCGCCCGTCGTCCGGAACCGCCGCGTGCGCCTTGAGCAGCACGCCCATGATCTCGTTCGAGATCTCCGCGGTGTCACCGGGCGCGCGATAGCCGGGGATCGGCGTCCCGTAGACGAGCAGGTATCGCTGCGGATCCGCCAGCGCCCATTCCCTGATCGCGTAAGCGACTTCGGCCACACCACCGGACTCGGCCGCCGCCCGCACGACGTCGGCGAGGCTTCGGTAAGCGTCGCGGACGAGGTCCGTGATCAGGTCGTCGCGACCGAAAAAGTACCGGTACAGCGCGGGACCGCTCATACCCACGTGTTTGGCGATCGCGTTGAGGGACAGCGCGGAGACGCCCGCCGTGCCCAGCTGCTCCCACGCGTGCCGTTTGATCTCGTCACGCACCTGGGCCCGGTAGCGCTCACGCGAGGTCTTCACGTCCATCGACGGCTCCTTCCGAGGCTCATTAAGTTAGAAGCTATCACTTTTCCTATTGACACTCACGTCGAGACGGTTATAGCTTCTAACTATCGCGACGGCCGCTAATGAGCACTGTCGACCGCCTTCCGAACCCGGAGGAACCGAACCGATGTCCACCCCGACACTCGACCGCGAAATCACCGTCCGCCGCGCCCCGCGTGCCGTCCTCGTCTCGGCCTGGGCCGTGCCGGTCATGATCGTCGGCCAGTTCGCGATGCTCGCCATCGTCCCGGTCGCCTTCGTTCTGATCGGCGCCCTGCGCGACACCCGGCTCAAGGCGCTCCGCTGGGGCGCGATCGCCCTCACCGCGGCCTACGCCACGCCACTGGCCCTCTGGGCGATCGGCCCCGAACGCGCACAGAGCCTGTCCAAGGACATGCATCCCGTCTTCGCCACGCTCATCGTGGCCGTGGGAGTGGCGTTCGCCGTGGCCTGCCACGTCGTGCCCCGGAAGTCCCGCATTCAGGGGACCAACTGCGGTCAGTGAAGGAAGGGATCACGCCGAAGGAAGCCTTCCGTGAAGCCCGGCGCAACGTCGCGAGTACGGCGGGCCCGAGCACCAGGATCGCCACCGCGTTCGTGATCGCGCGGCCCGTGTCCCAGCCCGCCGTCGAGGTCAGCAGGGTGAACACGGCGAACCGGTGCAGGTTCTCCGGCAGCGGGGCGCCGGGCACGTAGGAGATGTGCCCGTCGTGATACGGCACCTCGGCGTCGGTGATGAACGGCCAGAACCACAGGTTCATCAGTAATCCGAAGACGTACGCGACGAGGATCCCGTAGCCCACCAGCATCGCGATCTCGGCCTTGCCGGTGACACGGCGCGGCAGCAGTCCCGCGCCCATCCCGATCCACGCCGAGCACATCATCTGGAACGGCAGCCACGGTCCCACCCCGGCGGTCAGCAACGCCGAAGCGAACATCGACGTACAGCCCAGCACGAAACCGAAGCCGGGACCGAACACCCGCCCGGCCAGCACCAGCAGGAAGAACACGGTTTCGATACCCGCGGTCCCGGCGCCGAGGGGCCGCAGGGCGGCGTTCACCGCGGAAAGCACGCCGAGCATCGCGAGAGCCTTGGAATCCATGCCTCCTTCGGACATTTCGGCCAGCACGATGACGATCAGGATCGGCAGGATCCCGATGAACACGAACGGCGCGTCCGGGCCGTGCTGCATCGACTGCGGCTCGACGCGGACCAGCAGCGGCCAGACGAACATCATCAGCCCCGCGAGCGACGCGAGACCGAGGACCGTCGCCGAGCGCGGGCCGAGCCGGACCGCCGGTGCCGTCGTGGTCACGGACCCTCCTGCGGAAGCGCCGACCGGACCTCGTCGACGGTGAGCCAAGGCTCGCCGAGGATCTTCGCGATCTGCGTGGCGAACGCCGGGGAACCGCCGAGCACCTCGCCGGTCGGTCCGTCCGAGACGACCTCTCCCTCGGCCATCACGATCACCCGGTGCGCGATGGTCGCGACGAACTCGACGTCGTGGGTGGCCACGACTATCGCCTTGCCCTCGGCCGTCAGCGCGGCGATCATCTGCGCCAGCGCCGCCTTCGCGGTGTAGTCGAGACCGCGCGTCGGTTCGTCCAGCAACATGATCCGGGGCGCGGCCGACAGCTGTACGGCGAGCACCAGCGCGAGACGCTGGCCCTCCGACAGGTCACGCGGATGCGACGCGGGATCGATACCCGGAGCGAGCCTGTCGAGCAGGCCACGGCAATGCCCCGGCTCCGCGGCCGATTCCGCGTCGGCGGCTTCGCATTCGGCGGCGACCGTCTGCAAGTACAGCAGGTCGCTCGCGGTCTGCGGCACCATGCCGACGAGCGCGCGGGCCTCGGCGCTGCTCAGCGCCTTCGGGTCCTTGCCTTCGATGGTGACCTTGCCGCCTTGCCGGGGCCCGGAGCCCTGCACCGCCCACAGCAGCGACGATTTGCCGGAGCCGTTGCGCCCCATCATCGCCAGCACCTCGCCGGCGCGCAGGGTCAGGTCGACCTCCCGCACCGCGACCTTCGGCCCGTACCGCACCACCACGCCGGACGCGGTCAGCAGCTCCTCGCCGACGGTGGTGCTCCGCGCGGGGGGAGCCCCGAGCGTCAGCGACGAAGCGCGCCGCCGGGCGTCACGCACCGACATCGGCAGCGGATCCCAGCCCGCCAACCGTCCCAAGTGGACGATCGGGGGCGCGATCGGCATGTCCTTCAGCACTTCCGGTGGTGTCCCGTCGATCACTCCCCCGGTGCCGGGGACGTGGATCATCCGGTCCGCGAACGGGATCACGCGTTCCATCCGGTGCTCGGCCATCAGCACCGTCGTGCCGAGGTCCTCCACCAGCCTGGCCAGTGTCGCCAGCACCTCCTCCGCCGCGGTCGGGTCCAGCGCCGACGTCGGTTCGTCCAGCACCAGCACCTTGGGGTGTGTGGTCAGCACCGAGCCGATGGCCACCCGCTGCTGCTGCCCGCCGGACAGCGTCCGCAGCGCGCGCCTGCGCAGTTCCGCGATACCGAGGAGGTCGAGCGTCTCTTCCACCCGGCGCCGCATCACCTGCGGGCTCAGGCCGAGCTGCTCCATGCCGTACGCGAGCTCGTCCTCGACCGTGTCGGTGACGAAGCCCGCGAGCGGATCCTGCCCGACGACGCCGACCAGGTGCGCGAACTCGCGCGGCGGCCGGGAGCGCGTCGTCACGCCGTCGACGGACACCGTGCCCTCGAGGTGGCCGCCGGTGAAATGCGGGACGAGACCGTTGACCGTGCCGAGCAGCGTCGACTTGCCCGCCCCCGTCTGGCCCGCGAACAGCACGAGTTCGCCTTCACCGATGGACATCGTCACGTCGGACAGCACCGGTTCGGTGCGGCCGTGATAGGTGAAGGAAACGTGGTCGAGTTCGATCATGTGTGCGCTTCTTCTAGTGCGGCGTACGGAGGTTCGGGGGCCGGGGTCAGGAAGGCGGGCACCACGCCGAGCAGCACGCCGAGCAACGGCACCCAGGACAGCGTCGGCCAGGACAGGCCGATCAGCGACGGGTTCATGTTCATCGGGTTCACGCTGGAGGTCACGAACAACGTCACCGCGACCCCGATCCCGCTGACCGCGACGACGATTTCCGGCAGGTGCCAGCGATCGGGCCGGTACCGCGTGCGCCGGACCCGTTTGCCCGCCGACCAGAAGCCGATCAGCCCGATCACGACTCCCACGGAAAGCACCGGCGCGGCAAGATACCTGGGCGTGGAACCGTCCAAAGTGGCGTAAACGCCGACACAGACACCCAGCAGGCCGACGATCATCAGTGTCCCCGTGATCAGTCGGGTCCGCGCCTCGACCAGCCCCGCACGGCCGTAGCCGCGCGAGTCCATCGACGCGGCCAGCTGCAGTGAACGCGAAAGCGCGTCCTCCAGCACGGGGATGAGGACGGTGTGCAGGACCTTCATCTTCTTCTTGCCCGAACCGCCCCGCAGTTTGCGGGCACGCTGGACCCGCAGCACGCTTTCGGCCAGCTGAGGGAACACCGACAGCGCGACGATCACCGCCGTGCCCACCTCGTACAACGCCGGCGGCATCGCCTTGAGCAGCCGTTTCGGGTTCGCGAGCGCGTTGGCCGCGCCGAGGCAGATCACCATCGCCGCCAGCCGCATCCCGTCGTAGAGCCCGCCCAGCAACGATTCCGCGGACACGTCGCCGAAGAGGCGGAGACCCGCCGCCCATTCCGGCAACGGGATCTCGGGCAGCCGCAGGATGATCGTGGATCCTTCGGCACCGCCGAACACGACGCGGAAGAACACGCGGATCGCGACGATGAACGCGCCGAGGTACAGGTAGAGCCGGAACGCCAGCGCCCACGGCGCCTCTCCGCGCCGGGCCACGACGACGTAACCCGCGACCGCCACGATGGTCAGCAGCAGCCACGGGTTCGTCGTGCGGGTCGCGGCGACGGCGAGCCCCAGCGCCCACACCCACCACGCGGCCGGATGCAGGTCGCGCGGCAGGAAGTAGGACCTCATCCAGCTCCTTGTGCGCGTTTGCGTCTGCGGGCCACCAGGAACCCTGCCACGCACAACGCCAGTATCGCGGCGCCCGCCGCCCAGGGTGCCCAGTCGCTGGCGCCGGACTCGCGTTCGATCATCGCGTTGACGTCCTCGGCGTTCTCCCCGCCGGTGAACGCGACGTTCGACGACGGATCCTGCGCCTTCGGCCGCGCCGAGGCACTCGGCCGCGGTTTGGGCGGCGGCAGCGCGCCGGAACTCGGACCCGCGGCGGGGGCCTCCCCCGCACCGGCTGTCGGCTGCGGGCTGTCGGCCTGCCCGCTCCCTGGCTGCGGCCGCTGTTGCTCACCGGGGTCGCCGGTGACGGGCTTGGCCTCGTCGCGCGGCACGCACGGCTGCCCCTCGGTCCCCGGCCGCACGGCGGAGACCCGCGGGACCGGGTTGCTCTGAGCGTTGGCGTTCAAGGAGAACGACCAGCCCTCGAACCCGCCGGGGGTGAAGTCGCGGTTCTTGAGTCCCCACTGGCTGTAGTCCCACGCGCAGTTGTTCGCGGCGTGCCAGTAGGACCAGTAGGCCTGCGCGGGAGGCGTGTCGACACACGACTCCCGGTACGTCTCGCGGCCGCTGACCGGGATGTTCTCGGCCGCGGAAGGACGATTCTCGATCCGGCAGACGAACGACTCGCCCCAGCGCTGTACCCCGGCGATCTGGAAACCGGCGCCCTTGAGCGCGTCCAGCCCGGTGCCGCGCGTGGTCTGGGGATTGCAGCGGACGATGGCCGTTCCGCCGAGTTGCTGGAAGTCCACCACCACGGTGACCCCGGTGTCGTCCTTGCAGAACCCGGGATATCCCTTGCTCTGGTCGACGGCGTGCGCGGAAGGTGCCGTGGCGGCGATCAGGAAGACCGCCGCCACCG
Source organism: Amycolatopsis sp. NPDC057786 (assembly GCF_042797905.1). Taxonomy (NCBI): domain Bacteria; kingdom Bacillati; phylum Actinomycetota; class Actinomycetes; order Pseudonocardiales; family Pseudonocardiaceae; genus Amycolatopsis; species Amycolatopsis sp. NPDC057786. The sequence goes on along the minus strand of NZ_JBHVKW010000005.1, from coordinate 109,668 downwards.
CGGGAAGAACCCTTCTCACGGGATGGCCGGGTTCCTCGGCGTGACACCGGGCGGCGGGTTGGTCGACGCCGACTTGTTCAGCGAGAACGACCAGCCCTCGAAGCCGCCGGGGGTCACGTTCCGGTTGACGGCACCCGTGGTGCTGTAGGTCCAGGTGTTTCCGGCGCCGTTGGCGTGCCAGTAGCCCCAGTACGCGCCTGCGGGCGGGGTGGTGACGCACGCCTCCTTGTAGTTCGGGTTGGTCGAGAGCGGGAGGGTCTCCGTCGCGGACGGGCGGCCTTCCACGCGGCAGACGAAAGCGAGCCCCCAGCGCGCGGTGCCGGCGACCGCGATCCCCGCGTCCTGCAAGGCCTTGATACCCGTGCGGGCGGTGCCCGGCGAGGCGTTGGGCGAGCAGCGGGTGATCGTCGGCGCGGCGGTCCCGCCGTTGCCGTCCAGTTCCTGGAAGTCGACCACGACGGTGACCCCGGTGAGCGCGTCGGCGCCGGTGCAGATCCCGGCGTAGCCCTTGGTGGTGTCGACCGCGTTCGCGGGTGCGGCGGACAGCCCGATCAGTCCGATGAGGACGGACGTCACGGCCAGCAGTCTCTTCATGGTGTTGCCCCCTTTTTCTTGGTGAAACGGCGAAGGACGAAAACCAGTGCGATCACGGTGAGCAGCAGCAGGACGGCCAGCCCGGCGAGCCCCCAGATCAGCCATGACGGCGGGGAGCCGGACTGCTCCGCGGCCAGTACCGGTGCGCCGGACGGATTCGCCTCGGTCAGCGGCAGCCGGATCGCGGGTGAGAGCGGCGAATGCACCGCGGTCAGCCACGATCGGCCCGCGACTCCTTGCGCGGCGGCCAGAGTGGTCGGGAAATCGGTCTCCCCGGCGGCTCCCTTGGCCAAACCGCCGTCGGGCTGGACCAGTTCACCCAATGACCGCGCGGTTCCGCTCGCGTCGAGGCCGGCGGTCTGCCGCGCGGCGGCGACGGCGGCGCTCAGCGCGACGTCCGGCTCTCCGCCCTCTCCGGTGACCATGCCTTCGCCGGTCGGCCGGACGCCGAGCGCGCCCACCGCGGAGACGAACGCCGACACGCGCCGCTCGCTCCAGCCGTCCGGGCGCCTGGACGGCGGCGCGGCGTCGGTGTGCGGACGGGCTGCCAGCGCGGTGACCGCGGCGGCGGTCGCGGCGAGGTCACCGGAGCCGCATTCCACGGTGTCGAGGTGCTTCGGGAAGGTTCCGTCGGCGCACTGGCGCGAAAGGAGCAGTTCGACCGCGGGACCGGGGTCGGCGGCGGTGGCGAGCACCGCCCAAGCGTGCCGCTCGACGGTCTCGTCGGCGTCGGCGAACGATCCGGTGTCGGTGAACTCGCCGTCGGCGCCGCGCAGTTTCACCAGATCGGTGCGCAGCTGCCCGGCGAGATCCGACTTCGCGAATTCGGCGACGAGCACGAGTTTCGCGAGCGGTCCGGCATACGACGCTTGGCCCTGCTCGTACGGCGCGCCGTGGGCATAGGCCTGTACGGCTTCCGGCTTCAGCAGGAACTGTGACGCGCGGGCGATCGCGTCCGGCTGCTGGTCCAGCGCTCGCAGGGCCAGGACCACGTCGGCGGTGGCGTCGTAGTCGACGTAGGTCTTGCCGTCCTCGGCCACCTCGATGTGGTCACCGCCGACGAGCCGGTTCGCCAGGTAGGCGCCGAGGCGGGCGGCCGGTGACGCCGTGGCCGGGGTGGCGATCGTGGCCGGCGGCTCGACGACGGTGGACGCCCTGGTCGTGCCTGCCTTCTTGGGTCTGGGCGGCGTCATCGACTTCGTGATGGTGGTCGTCGCGGGAGCCGGGGTGCCGCCGGCCGGCGGCTGGATTTTGCCCTTCGCGAGCGCGTAAAAGCCGATCTGGGACAACCCGAGCGAGGCCTGGGCGCTCGCACGGATCCAGGTGTCGACCCCGCTGATACCGGACGTGCGCGCGGCCTCGTAGGAAGCCAGGTCGTAGGCGATCGCGCCGAGGTCGCCCGCGAGCTTGGTGCCGGAGTCGGCGGCGTTCGCCTGCGCGGATTTGAGGTACCGCACGCCCTTGTCCACCGCCGCCTCCGCGCCGCCCGCGTCGGCGAGCGCCTGGACGATCATGCCGGTGCTGTTGGTGTTCGGTGCCTCGGTGCCGACGCCGCCACCCCATCCGCCACCGGAGGTCTGGTTCGCCTTGAGCCACGAGACGGTCTTGGCGATCGGGGCGTCGAGACCGGTGGCGCCCGCCTTTCGTGCGGCCAGCAGCGCCGAGAGCCCGAGAGCCGTGGCATCGCCGTCGGTCGGGGAAAGATCGAGCGGCTTGCCTTCGTCGCAGGTCGAAACCTTGCGGCCGTCCGGGGTGACGTGGTCACCGGTCTCTTTTGTCGGGATGTACGGGAAGAAGAGGCGGAAGTAGCCCTCGGAACACTGCTGGGTCAGCAACCTGTCGATGGCGATCCGGTCGTTCTCGCCCGCGGCGGCGAGGCCGATGACGCCGAGCGCCTGGCCGAACGAGTTCGCGTCGTTGTTCACCGCGCCGGCGAGGTTCGGATCTTTGGAGTAGTCGCTGATCCGGCCCTTGTCGGGGCCGTCGCGCATGATCGCGGCATGGGTCTCGGCGATCAGGTCGTAGCCGTCGACGTTGCGCGGGTTCCGGCCGGAAACCTGGGCGGCGACCAACGTCTTCGCCAGCGCGCCGCCGACGATGACCTTGTCGTAACCGGCGCCGGGAACCAGCCCATCCCAGGTGAAGTAGTCGGTGGCGTGGCCTTCGTCGTCGAGGAATTTCATGATCGGCGCGGCCTTGGCGCCGTCGCCCGACGCGTACAGCGCGAACAGCACGTCGAGCATCAGGCCGTGGTCCGGCAGTGCGCCACCGCTGGGGTTCTCGAGCGTGCCGTCCGGCTTCAGCTTCGTCGCGAGCCAGCGGGAATTCGCCTTCGCGGCGTCAGGATCGTTCGCGGCGGTGGCCGTCCCGGTGAGCAGTGCGGCGACCACGCCGACACTGACGGCGAACGCCACTGCGGCGAGGGACCGGCGGCGCATGACTCCTCCTAGCGGCATGACGGAGGACAGGCGCGGACGCCGCGGTCACCCCTGTTTATCGCGACAGTGGTTCGTACATCCGCCCGTTCGGTATCCCGGCTCGCCCTGGTCAAGGGCCCACGGTTGCGCGACAGCGCCGGATTTCGACCGGCTTCCCCGTCACGGGCGGCGGTGTTCAGTTGTCGAGCCGGTCGAGGTTAACACCCGATCACTTTCGGCAGGCACCGCTGACCAGGTCGGTTGCCAGGATCACATCGGCCCTTCGCGCCCGGCGGTACCCGGGCGCTCGGCCGGGGTGAGACTCTTCGGTTCGTTCATCGCGGTCGTAGGGGGAAAGGGTTCTCATGAGACGTTGGGTTTTCGCTGTCGCCATGGTGTGCGGCATCGCGCTGGTCGCCGCTCCGGCGGCGGCCGCGGCCACTCACAACAAGGCGGACGCCGCCGCGGGCTGGCTCGCGAGGCAGATGACCGACGGGGAAAGGTTCGAGGCCGACTTCGGTGGCCAAAAGTTCCCGGACCAGGGTTTGACGATCGACGCGATCTTCGCGTTCGCCGCGGCCGGGGTGTCGGATACGAACGCGGGCAAGGCGATCGCCTGGCTGGCGAAACCGGAGATCACCAGCGGCTACGTCGGCAGCGGCACCGAGGCGTACGCGGGCGCGCACGCCAAGCTGTTGCTCGCGGCGCAGGTTCGCGGCAAGAATCCGGCGTCGTTCGGCGGCGTCGACCTGAAGGCAGGCCTGCTCTCGCTGCTGACGCCGTCCGGCCGGTTCTCCGACCGGTCCGAATACGGCGACTACTCCAACGCTCTTTCGCAGTCGCTCGCCCTGCTGGCGCTGGACCGCACCGGCGACGTCCCGGCGCCGGCCGTGACGTTCCTCGCGGGCACCCAGTGCCCCGACGGCGGTTTCCCGCTGAACTTCGGCGAAGCGACGTGCACGAGCGACGTCGACGCGACCGCGACGGTCGTGCAGGCCTTGCGCGCCACCGGTGATCCGGTGAACGCCGGGGAGGGCACCGCCTGGCTGGTCACCAAGCAGCACCCGAACGGCGGCTTCGGTTTCGGCACCGACGCGCCGAACGCGAACAGCACCGGACTCGCCGCGCAGGCGCTGGCCGGGCACCGCCCCGCCGCCGTCAAGGCGCGGGAATTCCTGCGGTCACTGCAGACCGGCTGCGCCGGCGCCGAGGCGGACCGCGGCGCGATCGCCTACGACGCCACGGGCCCGAACCCGTCGACCGCCCCGCGCGCGACCGCGCAGGCGATCCTCGGCCTGGCCAGGGTCCCGTTGAGCGACCTGCACGGCGGCGGGCGCCCGCAGGCCCCGGTCCTCGCCTGCCCGTAACTCGCGTGATCAGAGACGTAACTCGCGTGATTGGAGGCGTAACTCGCGAGTTACGCCTTCGATCACGCGAGTTACGTCATTCGCCGGCGGCGACGCGGCGCGCGAGCTCCACGCGGGACCGCACACCCAGTGCCGTGAAGATGTTCCGCAGGTGGTGGTCCACCGTCCGGTGACTGATGACCAGCCGCCGCGCGATCTCCTTGTTCGTCTCCCCCGCCGCCACGAGGCGGGTGATGGCGTCCTGCTGCGGTGTGAGCCCGGCCAGCGATCGGTGCGGCACGTCGACGGTCTCGCCGGTGGCGCGCAGGCCTGCGCGGGCCCTTTCCGCGAACCGTTTCGCACCGACGTTTTCGAAGCCCCGCAAGGCATCGCGGAACTGGTCGCGGGCGTCACGGGTCCGGCGATGCCGTCGCAACAGGGTGGCGTAGGCGAACCGGGTCCTGGCGAGTTCCATCGCGCCGCCCGCCCGCCGATGCGCCTCGATGGCCAGCACGAAACGCCGTTCCGCCACACCGGGATCCGACGCGGTCAGCGCGTGACAGCGGTGGCTCAGCGCGAGCCAGCAGGGTTCCGCGCCCGCGAGGGTCCAGCGGTCGAACACCTCCAGCGCGGCCAGCGCGCGTTCGGGCCGCCCGGAACACACGGCCGCCTCGACGAGTTGCGGGGTGGCCAGCACCCGGATCACCGGCTGGTCGCCGGAGACACCCGAAGCTAGATCTTCGAGCCTGCTCAAGGCGTCGTCGGGCCGGTCTTCGGTCAGGTCCAGACAGGCGTTCGCCCACGCGGCGACCGCGGCGGGCCTGCCGAGACCGCGTTCGGCGATACCTTCGGCCGCCTCGTCCAGCTCTGGGACGCGGTCACCGAGGAGTGCGGCCGCCAGCCCCAGCAGCGTCAGATGTTCCATCCGCAGGTTGTGCGGTGCGCACAGCCCGTCGCGGGACGCCGCCCGCGCACAGGGGATGCGGTCGAGCGCGATGGCCGAGAGCGACAGGTAGATCAGCGCCCACGGCAGTTCCGCGTGGCGTTTGCCGAGCCGCGCGCGGCTCACGGCCGCGGCCGCGTATTCGTGCGCCCGTTCGGCATGCCCGCGGGCGAAGGCCGCTTCGGCGGCCCAGACGGCCCCGGCGACGTCCGAGCAGGCCATCCCCTTGGCGACCGCGTCGGTCAACGGAGCGACGGCGTCCTCGTGACGTCCGGCGTAAACCGAGGTCAGGCCGTGGAAATGCGCGGAGACCAGCCCGTCGCCCGCCGGGACCGTCCGGGCGAGGGCGCGGTAGCCGCTCAGGTCACCGCCGAGCCTGCGCGCCTCGCCCGCCAGCAGGAGCGCGCCCGCCGCATCGGGCAGGAGTTCCGCCGCCGCGCCCAGTTCGTGGGTTGCGACGGCGGGATCGCCGTCACGCAGCTCGATCTCCCCGTGCAGCAACGCCACGGCGCCCGGTTCAGTGTCCACTCTGGACAGAAGAAGCCGTGCCCACCCCGGTCTTCCCGCCTGCCAGGCCGCGTCCGCCGCGGCCAGCAGCCGGGCCGCCCGGGTTGCCGGGTCGGCGGTCAGGGCGGCGGCGCGTTCGAGCTGCCTGGCGGCGGTCGCGTGATCCACCGCCGGTGCCGCGGCGAGCGCGTCCGCGAGTGGCTCGGACGGCGTGGCCGTCGCCATCGCGCGATGCCAGAGCGCGTCGGGTCCCTCCTCGGCGGCGGCCAGCCGCGCGTGCGCCGCCCGGCGGTCGGCCGGGGACGCCGCCGCGTACCAGGTCGCCTTCCTCGCCGAGGAGTCCATGCAGGTGGCGAGAAAACGGAGACGCTCGTCGACCCGCATCGCGTCGAGCTCGGCCGCGTACCGGGGCAGCCGCTCCCGAAGGATCGGCGAAACCGGTTCCCGCCCGGCAGCCTGAGCGGGCGTCAGCGAAGCCGCCAGCGCGACCAGGTCGGCCGGGTTCCCCTCACCCAGTTCAACCAGCTGCGGGCGCACCCCGGCGGGCACGCCGCGGTCACGCAGCACCTGATCGGCGGCGGAATCGGTCAACGGCGGCAGCTCGACGGAGTCGAATTCGTCGGATCCGGACCGCGAGGTGAGCACCATCCCGACCGGCACGCCCGCCAGCCGTCTGGCGGCGAAACCCAGCGCGGCCAAGGATTCCGGATCGACCCAATGTGCGTCGTCGACCCAGCAGATCGTCGGCGCCGAAACAGCACCGAGCCGTTCTCGCGCCTCCTCGCCGCTGGAGACCGGCGCGCCGAACATCCGCTGAAGGGCGCCGTAGGGCAGCTCGCTTTCGGCTCGGAGGCCCCGCACACCGACGAGGCGGACGTCGAGGGTGGCGCGCAGCGCGGTGAGCAGGGCCGACTTGCCAAGGCCTTCCGCACCTCGGACCAGCACGGCGCGCCCGGCGACCGACCGCAGCCCGCCGAAGAGGTCGTCCCTCCCCCGCAGCGGGTACACAGGCATCGGCGCCTCCTCGAGATCCCTCTCGATGAAACACCAGGCGCAAGTGTTTCACAAGGTCCTGCTCGGCACCTTTGCTTCCACGAGCGCTCCGAGCAGCGTCGACGCCGCTTCGAGATCAGGGGTCCGAGAGGCGAGGACGTCCGAGTACAGGAAGGCCTCCCCTAGCCTCACGATCGCGTAGCAGAGGCTGTCCAGGCTGACCGCGGGCACGAAGCCGCCGTCCTCGACGTCGCGACGAAGCAGTTCGACATGTGCCGCGATCACCCTCGGCTGGACGCGTCCGTCGGGGTCGGTCAGCAGCCTGATCGCCAGCACCGGCTCGTCGTCGAGGAAGCGCCGGAACCCGGTACTCGCCGCCAGTACGGACCGGTATTCGCGCATGATCGAAAGACAGCGCAGTTCACCGGCCGCGTTGCGCACCACGTCGCCCTCTTCGCGCTCCCAGGTGCGCACGGCGGCCGTCAGGGTGCGCTCGGACAGGTAGTAGAGGGCGTCACCGAGCAGGTCTTCCCGGTTGCCGACACGGCGGAACAGGGTGCTGCGCGAGATGCCCAGATCCTGGGCGAAGGCGGAGGTGTCGACGCGGACGCCGCGATCGATCCACCGCGCCGCGGTGCGGACTATGTCCTCGGCTGAGGGGTTCACGATCGCCGATCGTACGGGCGACCGGCCCGGCGGGAACGCTCGCGGACCAAGACTGGCGATTTCACCGATGCAGCGGGCTCCGGCCGTTTGCCACAGTCCATCACCACGGACCGTGTTCAACGGCGAACGGAGACGGCACCATGCGTAGTACGACCCGGATCCTTTGTGGACTGGCCACCGTCGCGGCACTCTTTGTCGCCCCCGCGGCCTACGCCGCCGAGAACCCCTACGAACGAGGACCCGACCCGACGGAAAGCAGCATCGAAGCGTCCCGCGGCTCGTTCGCGGTATCCCAGACCTCCGTGTCGAGCCTGGCCGTCACCGGCTTCGGCGGCGGCACCATCTACTACCCGACCAGCACCGCGCAGGGCACGTTCGGCGCGGTCGCCATCTCGCCGGGCTTCACCGCGACCCAGTCGAGTATCGCGTGGATGGGCCCGCGGCTGGCGTCGCAGGGCTTCGTGGTGTTCACGATCGACACCAACTCGATCTACGACCAGCCCGACAGCCGCGGCGACCAGCTCCTGGCCGCGCTCGACTACCTGACCCAGCGCAGCACGGTCCGTTCCCGCGTCGACAGCACCCGGCTCGCGGTGGCGGGCCACTCGATGGGCGGCGGCGGTTCGCTCGAAGCGGCGCAGGACCGGCCTTCGCTGCAGGCCGCGGTGCCGCTCGCGGCATGGAACACGCAGAAGTCGTGGTCCTCGCTGAGGGTTCCGACGTTCATCATCGGCGGCGAGTCCGACTCCGTCGCACCGGTGTCGTCGCACTCGATCCCGTTCTACACCAGCATTCCCGCTTCGTCGGAGAAGGCGTACATGGAGCTGGACAACGCGAGCCACTTCTTCCCGAACACGGCGAACACGACCATGGCCAAGTACACGCTCTCGTGGCTGAAGCGGTTCGTGGACAACGACACCCGCTACGAGCAGTTCCTCTGCCCCGCCCCGGACGACCGCACGATCAGCGACTACCGGGACACATGTCCGCACGCCTGAGTGTCCTCGGTCCCGGCGCACCCGCGCCGGGACCTCCTCTCTTCGTTGGGAGTTCTTGCGTGACCCTGTCGACCTTCGAGATGTCCGGCGTGTCGGTGACCTTCGGTGGTCTCGTCGCCTTGTCGGACGTCTCCCTGACCGTCGCCCCGGGCCGGGTGCTCGGCGTGATCGGCCCGAACGGGGCGGGCAAGACCACGCTCTTCAACGTCGCGTGCGGTTTCGTCCGCCCGGACACCGGCACGCTGACGTGGCGCGGGCAGGAGCTGCGGCGGCTGCGCCCGCATCACCTCGCCGGCCTCGGGATCGCCCGGAGCCTGCAGGAACTCGGTCTGTTCGACCGGATGACCGTGCTGGAGAACGTCCTCGCGGGGGCGGGCAGGCACGCGAAAGCCGGCTTCTGGTCCTCTTTGCTGGGCCTGACGAAGGACGAGAAGGCGCTGACCGAGCGAGCGATGGCGCAGCTCGAGGCGTTCGACATCGCCGACGTCGCCCATCGCTATCCCGCGAGCCTTCCTTACCCGGTGCGGAAACGCGTCGCGCTGGCACGGGCGCTGGTGAGCGAACCCGACCTGCTGCTGCTCGACGAACCGGCGGGCGGCCTGTCGTCGGCCGAGATCGACGAGGTCGGCGCGCTGGTCCGCGGCCTGACCGAACGCATGTCCGTGATGCTCGTCGAGCACCATATGGATCTGGTGATGGGCGTCTGCGACGAGATCGTGGTGCTGGACTTCGGCAGGGTCATCGCCCGCGGCACCCCGGACGAGATCCGCGCGGATCCGGCGGTCCAGGCGGCCTACCTCGGCGAGGAGGTCGCCGGTGCTGACCATTGAGAACCTCTCGGCGAGCTACGGCCCGGTGCGCGCGCTCGATTCCGTGAGCCTTTCGGCCGCGGAGGGCGAGATCACCGCGGTGCTCGGCGCGAACGGCGCGGGCAAGACCACCTTGTTGCGGACCATATCCGGCCTGGTGCCGCCGTCGGGCGGCAGCGTGTCGCTCGCGGGCAGGGATCTGAGCCGAGTGTCCACAGAGGACCTTCCGGCGCTCGGGCTCGCGCACGTCCCCGAGGGCCGCGGCGTGCTGGCCGAACTGACCGTCGAGGAGAACCTGCGGCTCGGCGCGCTCGGGGCCCGCGGGCGCGCGACGGCGGCCGATCTGCGCCGGATCTACGACCTCTTCCCGGCGCTGGCCGACCGCAAGAACGGTCTCGCGCACGTCCTTTCCGGCGGGGAACGGCAGATGCTGGTCATCGGCCGCGCGCTGCTCTCCCGGCCGAAGGTGCTGCTGCTGGACGAACCGTCCTTGGGTCTCGCGCCCCGGATCGTGGCACGGATCTTCGGTCTGCTGCGCGGTCTCGTGCACGACGAAGGACTGGCCGTCGTGCTGGTCGAGCAGAACGCGCGCAGCGCGCTGTCCATCGCCGACCACGGCGTCGTGCTCAACCTCGGGCAGGTGGTCGTCCGGCGGGACGCGGCCGCGCTCGTCGCGGACGACGCCCTCCGGCACGCCTACCTCGGATTCTGAAAGGGAGCCCTGTGCAGCAACTGCTGACCACCGCGCTCACCGGCCTGACGCTGGGCGTGGTCTACGCCGCGTTCGCGCTGGCGCTCGTGCTCATCTGGCGGGCGACGCGGATCGTGAACTTCGCGCAGGCGCCGATGGCGATGATCACCACCTACCTGGCGCTGGTCCTGATCGACGCGGGCTGGTCGTACTGGGCCGGTTTCGCCGTGGCCCTCGCGTCGGGGCTCGTGCTCGGCGCACTGGTGGAACGGTTCGTCGTCCGGTTCGTCGACGGCAAGGCCGAGATCAACGCCGTCATCCTCACGCTCGGGCTGTTCATCGTGCTGCACGCGCTGGCGGCGCTGGTGTTCGGCTCGCGGTACCGGTCGTTCCCGGCGCCGTTCGGGCTCACCGGGTTCCGGGTCGGCGACACGACGATCGCGCTGACCGGGTTCGGCGTGTTCACCATCGCCGCCGTGGGCGTCGTGCTGATCGGGCTCGTGCTGTTGTTCCGCGGTACCGATCTCGGCCTGCGGATGCGGGCCGCGGCCTTCGACCGGGAGGTGGCCCGCCTGCTCGGCGTGCGGGTCGGACGGATGCTCACGCTCGGCTGGGCGCTGGCAGCGCTCGCCGGTTCGCTGTCCGGTCTGCTGATCGCCGGCGGCGGTCTCGTCCATCCGTCCTATATGGACGGTGTGGTGGTGTACGGCTTCGTCGCCGCGGTGCTCGGCGGGCTGGACAGCCCGGTCGGCGCGGTCGTCGGCGGCGTGGTCCTCGGCCTGTCGTTGAGCCTGGTGAGCGGCTACGTCGGCTCGGAACTCGTCCCGCTCGCCGCGCTGGCGCTGCTCATGGTGGTGCTGCTCCTGAAGCCCGGCGGCCTGTTCGCGAGCGTCCGTGAACGGAGGGTCTGACGTGCCACGCCGCTCTCTGCTGGGCGCGCTCGCCGCGCTCCTCGTCGTCGTACTGGTCCTGGAGAACTCCGGGCCGTTCTTCACCTCTCAGCTCACCACGATGGCGTACTTCGCGATCGCGGCGGGCGGCCTGACCGTCCTGACCGGACTCAACGGGCAGCTGTCGCTCGGGCACGGCGCCTTGATGGCCGTCGGCGCGTACTCGACGGCGCTCCTGCTGAAGTCGGAATTCCTTCCGCTGCCGGTGATCCTGGTGCTGGCGATGGTGATCACGCTGGCCGTCGGGGCACTCGTGGGTGTCGCCGCGGCCAGGCTGCACGGGCCGTATCTCGCCGGGGCGACACTCGCGCTCGCCGTCGCCGTTCCCGGGATCCCGTTGTTCTTCGGTGAAGCGCTCGGCGGCGAGCAGGGCTTGCCCGTGCGCATGCCGGAAATCCCCGGCTGGCTGGCGGACGCCGCGTACTTCGTCACCGGCCACGAACTCACGTCGATCCGTTATCTCGCCTACCTTTCCTGGCTCGCGGTGATCGTGGTGTTCGTGCTGCTGGCGAACCTGTCCCGCGGCCGCGTCGGACGCGACTGGCGGGCGGTGCGCGACGAGGACGTGGCCGCCGAACTGGCCGGGATCGACCTCGGCCGCACGCGGGTGCGGGCGTTCGTCGTCAGCTCGGGATGCGCGGGGCTGGCCGGAGCGCTGATGGCGTTGTCCGCGCGGCTGGCGGCGCCGAGCGGGTTCGCGCTGACGTTGTCGCTGCTGCTGGTGTCCGCGGTGGTGCTCGGCGGGCTCGGGAGCCTGACCGGAGCGCTCGCCGGCGCCGCGCTGCTGACCTTCCTTCCGCCGCTGGTGACCGGCGCGGGAACGGATCTGGGCCTGTCCGACGTCCAGGCCGCGCATCTGGCGCCGTTGATCTACGGCCTGGTCACCGTCCTGATCGTGCTGCTCGCACCCGCCGGTCTCGCCGGCGGGCTGCGGAAACTCATCCACCGGAGGAGAACTTCATGAAACGCTGGACCAAGGCCGTGGCCGTCTTCCTTGCCGTCACGGTCACCGCCGCCTGCGGCGCGGGCGGCAGACCCGAGGGCGAGCAGAAGGGCTCGACGGTCGGCGTCACCGACACGACCATCAAGATCGGCGCGCATTTCCCGCTGACCGGCGTCGCCGCGCCGGGCTACAGCGAGATCCCGAGCGGTCATCAGGCGTACTACGACTACGTGAACGCGAACGGCGGCGTCAACGGCCGCAAGATCGAGTTCGTGGTGAAGGACGACGGTTACAACCCGACCACCACGAGCGCGGTCACCGACGAACTGGTGCTCAAGGAAGAGATCTTCGCGATGGTCGGCGGCCTCGGCACGCCGACGCACAGCGCCGTCGTCGACTTCCTGAACAACTCCAAGGTGCCGGACCTGTTCGTGTCGTCGGGTTCGCTGCGCTGGGGCGACGATCCGAAGAAGGCGCCGTTCACCTTCGGCTGGCAGCCGGACTACGAGATCGAAGGCAAGATCATCGGCGACTGGGTGCGGAAGAACCTGCCGAACGCCAAGGTCGGCCTGTTCCTCCAGGACGACGACTTCGGCCGCGACGGCGAGAAGGGTGCCCGCCGGTACCTCGGCCAGCAGATCGTGGAGGTCGCGAAGTACTCCCCCGGCAACACCGACATCGCGCCGCAGATCGCGAAACTCAAGGCCGCCGGCGTGGATCTGGTGCTGGGCTTCACCGTTCCGTCGTACACCGCGCTTTCCCAGCTGGCGTCGCTGAAGATCGGGTTCAAGCCGAAGTGGGTCTACAGCAACGTCGGTTCCGATCCCGCGCTCGTCGGTTCACTGCTCGCGCGGTTCTCCGAAGGCAAGGTCACCAATGGCGCGTCGCTCATCGACGGCGTGGTCACGACCGAGTACCTGCCAGGTGTCGACGCGCCGGACAACGCGTGGACGAAGCTGTGGCAGAACGTCTGGAAGGCGCACGGCAAGGGCGGCGACCTGACGAACTACCGTATTTACGGGATGGCGCAGGCGTACACGTTCGTCCAGGCGTTGCAGGCGGCCGGAAAGGATCTGACGCGGGAACGGATCGTCGAGGTGCTCCAGCAGTCCGGGAAGACGTTCCAGGGACCGGGACTGGCGCCGTTCCGTTTCTCCGGCGACAGCCACCTGGGCATCTCCGGGATGTCGGTGGTCGAGCTCCAGGGAGGCGTCGGCAAGGATCTGACACCGGTCCTGGTGTCCGACCTCGGCGACGCGCCCATCAAGGCGGACGACTCCGCCGCGAACGACGGGCCGCCGCCCAACGGGATTCCCGCCGGCTGAGTCAGTTCGCCGGAAGCACGCGCCCCCGCACCTCGCCGAACCCGATCCGCGAGCCGTTCGCGCCGGGCGCGGTGCCGGTGATCACGACCTCGTCCCCGTCCAGCAGGAAGGTGCGCTCCTCTCCCTTGACCGTGAGCGGCTCCTTGCCGCCCCAGGACAATTCGAGGAACGCGCCGCGCTGGTGCTTCTCCGGCCCGGAGATCGTGCCGGAGCCGTACAGGTCGCCCGTGCGCGAGGAGGCGCCGTTGACCGTCAGATGCGCGAGCATCTGGGCGGGCGACCAGTACATCTCGCGGAACGGCGGGCGGCTGACCTCTTCACCGTTCCATTCGATGACGAGGTCGATGTCGAGCCCCCACGGGTCGCTTTCCCGCAGGTACGGCAGCGGCTCCGGATCCGTCTGGCCGGGCAGCGGGATCCGCGCGGCTTCCAGCGCCAGGATCGGCACCACCCACGGGGAGATCGACGTCGCGAAGCTCTTGCCGAGGTGCGGGCCGAGCGGGACGTATTCCCACGCCTGGATGTCGCGGGCGGACCAGTCGTTGAGGAGAACCGCGCCGAAAACGTGGCGGGGGAAGGAATCCGGGGGGACCGGGGTGTTCAGCGGCGTTCCGGTGCCGACGATGAAACCCATCTCGGCCTCGATGTCCAGCCGCGTGCTCGGCCCGAACACCGGCGCCGCTTCGGCCGGGGGCTTGCGCTGGCCGCTCGGGCGCACGATGTCCGTTCCGGAGACCAGGACGGTGCCGGACCGTCCGTGGTAGCCGACGGGGAGATGCTTCCAGTTGGGCAGCAACGGTTCCGCGTCGGGGCGGAAGAGCCTGCCGACGTTCGAGGCGTGGTGTTCGGAGGCGTAGAAGTCGACGTAGTCCGCGACCTCGATCGGCAGGTGCAGGGTCACCCGTTCGATCGCGTGGACCGCGCCGTCGGGGACCTCGCCGGCGACCACGTCGCGGATCCGCTCCCGGACCGCCACCCAGCGGTCGTATCCCTGCGCCATGAACGGGTTCAGTGTCGGCGCGGCGAACACGTCGTCTTTGAGCGCCGCGGCCAGGTCGACGACGGAGTCGCCGACGCGCACGCCGACGCGCGGGGCATCGCCGTCGACGGAGAACACGCCGTACGGCAGGTTGTCGATCCCGAACAGCGAGCCTTCGGGGATGTCGATCGTGGTCATGCCTCTCCTCGGGGCGCCTCGAGCAGGCCGAGTCCGGCCAGTTCGGTCAGGGGGTCGGTGATGCTGCAGGTGCCGAACGACGTGAAAGCCGCGCGGAGGGCGGCGACGCGATCCGCGTCCAGCTCCCGGAGCCGTGCGGCGATGACGGCGCCGTCTCGTTCGGCGAGAACGGCTTCGGCGTCGCCGTCGGTGAGGACGGCGTCGGTCGCGAGCATCAGGTTGAGGAAGCCGTGCTGTTCGAAGCCGGTGTCCGGGTCGGTGTTGCGGAGGGCATGGTGCAGCCCGGCGGTGGCCTTGAACGGAACGCCGGCCTCGACGGCCGCCCGCACCGAGGCGGCGAGTTCCGCTTCGCCGGGGTACAGGTCGGCCCGGACTCCGCCGGTGCGGAACTTCGCGTGGTGGCCGGTACCGGAAAGGGCGGTCAGCAGCAGGACACGTCGGTCGTCGCGCGGGATCTCGACGAAGACCGGTGCGGTGGCACGGGAAAGCGCGGTGAGCACCTCGTCCGGGCCCATCCCCTCCGGGACGGCGATTTCGAGCGCGTCCAGGTTCACCGGGAGCTTATCCACGGCATCGAGTACGCCGTCGAGCTGCGAGGGCCCGCCGGGCAGGGTCACCGAGACCGGCAGCGGGGTCGTCCGGTCCCCGAGCACTTCGGCGAGGTCGCCGAGCGCGGTGGCGGCGATGACGAGCGGTCCGACGAGGCCGGCGTACCAGGCGGAGAGGTGCTCGTCGTGCGCCGCGACCGCGTCCGGCAGCGGGGCCAGCCCTGGCGGGAACACCGCGGCGTCGTCGCACAGCCCGGCGAAGAGCGCGGGAATCCGTCCGCCGTCCACCATGGTCTCCTCCTCGCCGATTTAGTTCATGCTTTTACTACCCATCGGGCAGCGTAGTCCGGTCCTCCTGGCGACGGGAAGGTGCTGAAGGGGACTTTCCCCGCATCCGACGCGGTGAAGGGCGCTTTCCCCACGTGACATGCGGGGAAAGCGTCCTTCGGCCTACTTGCGGCTCCGGGTGCCGAACTCGGCACGGCTGGTGATCAGCTTGCCCAGCAGCATGACGAGGATGCGCTGCTCGGTCTCGGTCAGCGCGTTCGTCCAGCCGAATTCGCGCTCGTTGTGCTCACGGAACACCGAGACCATCTCCTCGTGTCCCGCTTCGGTCAGCGACAGCTGCACCGAACGGCCGTCGCGCTCGTCCGGGACCCGGTGGAGCATCCCCTCCGCGACCAGCGTTTTGACCAGATTCGACACCGCCGCCCGGCTCATCCCGGTCAGCCGGGCCGCGCTGGTCGGTTCGAGCGGCCCGGCGAGCCAGACCACGAACAGCAGCCGGAACGCCGACCACGACCGGCCGCGCGGCCGGTGCACCGCGGCTTCGAGATCGTAAGTCACCAGGTCGGAGGCACGATTGAGGGTCAGCAGCACCTCGGTCGCCAGCTGGTGCCGGAAGCCGTACTCGTGCGCGAGCCGCCGGTTCGCCAGCGCCACGAACGACCAGAAGTCGAGCCCGGCCGCGTCCACGTCTTCCATCGCCGAACACTAACCCGGCGCTGCGAAAATGGTCAAAGTCGAAACTATCGCTACCCGTAACTCGCGTGATTGGAGCCGTAACTCGCGTGTTTCCCGCCGTAAGACGGTGTTACGCCTTCAATAACGCGAGTTACGGCTCCAATCACGCGTGTTCCGTCTTTCTTCACCTGGAGGTTTCTCCATCATGAAGGCGGAAGGGTAGAGATTTCTCCATGGCGAGGTGGCGGGTGGCACCTGTTTGCTGAAGGCATGAGCACAACGCAAGTCCCACCGGGGACCGCCAGGGCCGTCCGCGTGACCGCCGGCGACCTCGTCCGGGTGATCGACGTCGAAGGCGGCCAGGTCGGCGACGTGTTCGCGTTCGCGGAAGGCGCGACCGAACTGACCGAGCACCACAGCGCGGCGCACACTCGCGCCGGTGTCGACAGGCTGTTCCCCACGGTCGGCGAGTCCTTCGTGACCGACCGGCGCCGCCCGATCCTGACGCTGATCGAAGACACCTCACCGGGCGAGCACGACATGCTGATCCCGGCCTGCGACCCGGCCCGGTACGCCGCGCTGGGCGCTCCGGGCCACCGGTCCTGCGCCGCGAACCTGCGTGAGGCGCTGGCAGACGAAGGCCTGACCTTCACCGGCCCGACACCGCAGCCGATCAACGTCTTCATGCGCGTCCCGGTCGGCGAGGACGGGCGGCTGAACTGGCTGACCGCGAACTCGCGGCCCGGCGACGCCGTCACTTTGCGCGCCGAGATGGACTGCGTCGTCGTGGTCTCCGCCTGCCCGCAGGACCTCGTCCGGATCAGCGACGCCGGACTCTCCCCGCTAGCCATCGAAACCGTCCACAATGGAGGAAACCCCTCATGACCACCACTGTCGAACACCCCGCGCTGGCCCCGGTCACGCTCGGCGGCCTCGCCCTGCGCAACCGCTACGCCGTCGCCCCCATGTCCCGCGTCTCGGCGAGCCCGGACGGCACCCCGACCGGCGAGATGGCCGACTACTACGCCGAATTCGCCCGCGGCGGCTTCGGGCTCGTGTTCAGCGAAGGCACCTATCCCGACACCGCGACCAGCCAGGGTTACCTCAACCAGCCGGGCCTCGCGCGGGACGAGCACGTCGCGGGCTGGCGCGTGGTCACCGCCGGAGTCCGCGCGGCGGGCGGCCGGATGATCGCCCAGCTCATGCACGCCGGGGCGATCTCCCAGGGCAACCCGAACACAGTCGCTCCGTCGGCCGTCCAGCCGCGCGGGGAGATGATGCGCGCGTACGGCGGCTCCGGGCCGTGGCCGGTCCCCCGCGAGCTGACCACCGCCGAGATCGACGACGTCGTCGAGGGCTTCGCCGCCGCGGCCGTGCGGGCCCGTCAGGCCGGGTTCGACGGCGTCGAGGTGCACGCGGCCAACGGGTACCTCCTCGACCAGTTCCTCACCGACTACACCAACCACCGCACCGACTCCTACGGCGGACCGGTCGCGAACCGGATCCGGCTGACCGCCCGTGTCGTGACCGCCGTCGCCGAGGCGGTGCCGGAACTGGTGACCGGCGTACGGCTGTCGCAGACCAAGGTCAACGACTTCACCTATCGCTGGCCCGGCGGCCGGGACGACGCCGAGGTGATCTTCGCCGCGGTCGCCGAGGCGGGCGCGCAGTACCTCCACATCGCCAGCGAAGGCCGGAACTGGATCGAGACGGCGAAGCTGGCCGACGGCGGCACCATCACCGCGCTCGCCCGGCAGGTCACCGGGCTGCCGGTGATCGCCAACGGCGGGATGCACGACCTCACGCAGGCGCACGAGGTCCTCGCCGGCGGGCACGCGGACCTGCTCTCAGTCGGGCACGGCGCACTGGCCAACCCGGATCTGCCCGCCCGCGTCGCCGCGGCGGAACCCCTGGCCGAGTTCGATCGGGCGATGGTCTCCCCGACGGTCACGGTGGCGAACGCGCGCCGCTGGCGGGAGAGTCGGCAAGCGTGACGGAACCCAGCTGGCACGGCGGCGCGGCCGCGGTGGCGACCCTGACCTTCGACGTGGACGCGGAATCCCCGATCCTCGCGCGAGGACGGGGCTACGCCGACCACCTCTCGACCATGTCCCATCAGGCGTACGGACCCAGGGTCGGGGTGCCGCGCATCCTCGACCTGCTAGACGAACTGGCCGTTCCCGCGACGTTCTTCGTGCCGGGCTGGGTCGCCGAACAGCGGCCCGGCCTCGCCGCCACGATCGTGGAGCGCGGGCACGAGGTGGCCCATCACTCCTACAGCCACCGGCCGCCGACCGCGATGACCGCGGCCGAGCAGCGCGCCGATTTCGAGCGGGGCATGGCGGTCTTCGCGGCACAGGGCATCGAGATCAGCGGCCATCGCGCGGCGGGCTGGGAATCCACTTGGGACACTCCGGCGCTGGTGGCCGAACACGGGTTGAGCTACGACTCGTCGCTGATGGCCGACGACCGGCCGTACCTGATCGAAACCGCGGCGGGCCGGATCGCCGAGCTGCCGGTGCACTGGTCGCTCGACGACTGGGAACAGTACGCGTTCCTTCCCGCGCCGCAGGTCGGCTCGGTGATCACGTCCCCGGCGCGGGTGCTGGAGATGTGGCGCGCGGAGCTGGACGCGATGCGCCGCTACCGGTGCCTGTTCAACCTGTGCCTGCACCCGTTCCTATCGGGCAGGCCGGGACGTCTTGCGGTGGTCCGCGAGCTCATCGAGTTCGGGCTCGGCCTCGGCGACGTCCGGTTCGCTCGGTGCCGTGACGTGGCGGCCGCGGCGCTGGCCGACCCCGCGTTGCCCACGGAACCCTTGCGGCGCCTCGAAATCGACCCGGCGGTCTACCCGGACTAGGCCGTGTCCTGTAAGTCTGCTCGCGGTCTTCGCGCCCAGGAGGTCCTTGACGGCACGGGCGATCCAGCCGATGAAGGCGATGCCCGTGGACGGGCCGGGGGACTGACGGGGGGCGAGAGCAAAGGTCCCTTGCTCTCCCCCTCCCGGTGACCGTGTGGATTTCGGGTCATCCAACGCACCAAAATCCACACAGTCAGCAATGGCCCTGACAGCGAGTGAGCGGTGTGTGGATATAGGGCCACTCAACGTCCCTATATCCACACACCCCTCCCGCGACACCAAAGGTCCCCCGCTCCCCTTCCACAGATCAGCACGCTAAGGAATCCTTACAGGACACGGCCTGGTCTATCCGGACTGAGCCGCCTCCAGCGCCAGGAACAGGTCGACCCGGTCCGCGGTCCGGCCGACGTCGCGGCCGGTCAGCTCGGTGACCTTGGCCAGCCGATTGCGCAAGGTGTTGACGTGCACGTACAGCGCCGCGGCGGTGGCCGCCCACTGGCCGTCGTGATCGAGGAACGCCCGCAGGGTCTTCTCCAGGTCGCCGTCGCGGGCGCGGTCGTGCTCGCGCAGCGGGCCGAGCAGGGCGTCGGCGAAGGTGTGCCGCCACTGCTCGTCGTGCGACTCCAGCAGCAGCCGATAGCTGCCCAGCTCGGCGAAACTCGCCGCGACCGGGCCGCTGCGCCTGCCCCGGAGCACACGGCAGGCTTCGCGGCAGCGCGACAGCGGCACCCGCAGTTCGGCCGCGCCGGGCACGGGATCGGCGAGCCCGACGACCACGCGCCCGCCGCCGAGCCGGTGCGACACCGCCGCGGCCAGCCGTGGCGCGAAGGCGGCGGGCGACTGCCGTCCCGAACGGAACGGCAGCACCGCGACGACGTCCTGGCTGCCCGCCGCCACGACCGCGGGCAGCCCGTCGGCCAGCAGGAAGTCCGTCACGGCCTCCGCCATCCCCGGCGGGGTCGCCGCGTCGTCCCCCGCGAAGGCCAGCGCGATCACGGCCAGCGGCCCGTCCGGGTCGACACCGAAGGCACGCAGCCTGCCGGGTACCTCCGCGGCGCGCTGCGCGCCCGACAGCACCATGTCCAGCAGTTCGACGGCGAAGCGCATCTCGATCGCCTGCACAGCCTGGTGCCGGGCCACCTCCAAGCTGAGGTAGCGGGCGGTTTGCTCCAGCGCGTCCCGCTCCTCGCGGGTCAGGTCGGCCGCGGGCCGCAGGCACAGCAGCGCGGCGTCCGCGTCGCCGATCGCGCCCACCGGGAACAACGCCGCCCGCGTTCCCGCGCCCAGATCCGCCTCCAGCGGCGGCGGGTGCCCGGCCAGCGCCTCCGCCGCGGCGCGCGACTGCCCGGCATCCAATCCGGCACCGGCGGACGCGAGTTCCCGGCCCATCCGGTCCACGACCGCCAGCGGAAGCTCGTGCTCACGACGGAGGACCGCGAGCACCCCGGACGCGCCCGCGCCTCGCGACAGCGCCGAGGTCAGCTCGTCGCCTCGGCGTACCAGTGACATCAAAGCGTTCTGCCGGTCCGTGGCCTGGATCGCCGCCGCGGCACGGGTGACCGCCGTGAACGGCACCGCCACCGAGATCTCCAGCAGGGGCAGCCCGGCCTCCCGGCAGGCGTCGGCCAGCTCCGGAGGAGTGTCGCGTTGCTCCACACGCAGGCCGAAGATGATCCCCGCCGCCCCCGCGCCGACCACCCGCGCGACGAACTCCGCCGGCTCGACGCGATCCAGCCACAGGCCGTTGGTCAGCACGACCTCGTGTTCACGCACGTACGGCCCGGGGTCGGGAAGCTCGGTGTTGTGCACCCACAGCACCTGCTCGGCCAGCGCGCCGTCTCGGCCGGGGACGACCACCCGCAGCTCGAGCGCCGGGTCGTCGACCAGGGCCGCCAAGGTCAGCATGACTGTGAATATATCCAGCCGCGTACGTCCTTTATGGATGAACGGCCATTTCATCGTTTTGTCATGAGCGCTGGTTAGCGTCCCTCGAAGACCCTTCAGGATTCGAGGAGAACCACTGTGACGGCAGTTTCCCGCACGATCGCCGAGCGCTACACCCTGCTCGAGAAGGTGGGTGGCGACGGGACGGCCGTGCTGTGGCGTGGCGAGGACGGGCCGGACGGCCGCCAGGTCGCGATCAAGGAGCTGCCGCTTCCCGCCCACGATCCCGCCCTGGTGGAGCGGCTCCAGCGCGAAGCCCGTGTCACGGTGGATCACCCGTCGGTGGTACCCGTCCACGATGTCGTGGTGGCGGACGGGACGGCGTTCCTCGTGATGGACCTGGTGGAGGCCCGGACGTTGGAGGAGCTGGCGTCTTCGGGTCCGCTGCCGCCACGGTTCGTGGCCGAACTCGGCGGGAAGGTGCTCGGCGCGCTCGCCGCCGCGCATACGGCCGGAGTCGTGCACGGGGACGTGCGGCCGGCGAACATCCTGGTGGCTCCCGACGGAGCGGTGAAACTGACCGGCTTCGGGATCGCCAAGGCCCTCGATCCGTCAGGCACTCCCGCGTTCCTCGCCCCCGAAACGATCGCGGGGCACGAAGGCACTCCCCACTCCGATCTCTGGTCGCTCGGCGTGACCCTCCTCAGCGCGAGCGAAGGCGGGAACTACTTCCAGCGGGCGAACGTCGCGGCCACGCTGTACGCCGTCGTCAACGAGCAGCCGCCCTTCGCCCGGACGTCAGGGCCGCTCGCGGACGTCCTCCGCGGGCTGCTGGCGAAGGCACCGCAGGCGCGCATGCTGCCGGAGCACGCTTTCCCGCTACTGGCCCAGGCGGCGAGCGGCGTCGAAACCCCGGCGCCCCAGCGGCCAGGGCTGACCCCGCCCTCCGTGTTCGCGGTCCTGGCCGGAGTGGCGGGCATGGTGCTCGGTTTCGCACTTCTCGCGAACGCGATGCTGGTGCATCAGGCGTACTACTTCTTCGAGTTCTCGGATCCGTTGATCTCGTTGGGAGACATCAGCCTGGTCCTCGCCGGGGTGGCCGCGGTCGCGGGCGGCGCGAGCCTGCTCGCCAAGGTCCGGGCGGGGCAGATCATGCTCAGCGTCTCCGCACTGCTGACGCTGTTCTCGCTGTGCCTGCTGACCTTCATCGGCGGCGATCGGGAGCACCTCGGCCTTCCGGTTCAGCCGGGTCTCACCGTCGATCTCCTCGTCCTCGTCTTCGCCGTCGTCCTGGCGGGCGTCGTCTGGTTCGTCCCGACCCGGCGCCCTGCTGTGGGCTGATCCGCTCACAGCAGAGAAACCGGCGGGCGGCCGGGCCCCGGCGGCATGGTCGGGGCATGACCGACTACGAGAAACAGCCACTCTTCGACCAACGGCTCCGGGAACGGTTCTTCAGCCAGCGTGTGCTGGTCCTCGACGGCGCGCTCGACGACGACAACGGCACGGTCCTCACCACCCAGCTGCTGTCCTTGGCGAGCGAGGATCCCCGCAAGGACATCGCGTTGTGGATCCACTCACCGGGCGGATCGGTCCCCTCGATGCTGGCCATCCGCGACGTGATGCGGATCGTGCCGTGCGACGTCGCCACCCTCGCGCTGGGGCTGGCGTGCAGTGCCGGGCAGTTCCTGCTTTCCGCGGGCACCCCTGGCAAACGCTTCGCCCTGCCGCACGCCCGGATCCTGATGCACCAGGGTTCGGCGGGTATCGGCGGTTCGGCCGTCGAGGTGGAGGTGCAGGCGGACGACCTGCGCTACACGCGGGACACGGTGCTGGGCCTCATCGCCGACGACACCGGGCAGCCCATCGACCGGATCTTCGCCGACTCGCTCCACGATCGCTGGTTCACCACCGAGCAGGCGCGCGAATACGGCTTCATCGATCACATCGTCGAGAGCCTCGACCAGGTGGTCCCCGTCCGCACGCACAGGCTCGGCCTCGGCACGGAAAGGGGTGCGGGCGCATGAGCACCTACACCATCCCCAACGTCATCTCCCGCAGTCCGGCCGGCGAGCGGATCATGGACGTCTACTCGCATCTGCTGTCGGAGCGGATCATCTACCTCGGGACCGCGATCGATTCCGGCGTCGCGAACGCGCTGATCACGCAGCTGCTGTACCTGGAGGCGGACAACCCCGAGCAGGAGATCAACCTCTACATCAACACCGAGGGCGGCGACCCGTCGGCGATGCTCGCGCTGTACGACACCATGCGGTTCATCAAGGCGCCGGTGGCCACGACCTGCGTCGGCCAGGCCGTCGCGGCGGGCGCGATCCTGCTGGCCGCCGGCGAGGCGGGGCACCGGTTCGTGCTGCCCCACACCCGGGTGGTGCTGCATCAGCCCGCCGCGCAGGGCCGTGGCACCATCCCGGACCTCATCCTGCAGGCCGACGAGGTGGTGCGGGTCCGGACGCAGCTGGAGGAGATCCTTTCCGCGCACACCGGCCGCGCCGTCTCCGATCTCCGGCACGACACCGATCGGGACCGCGTGTTCGACGCGGCGGGCGCGGTCGCGTACGGGCTCGCGGACCGCGTTCTCGACGAGCGTGCCTAGGCGGCCATGAGCACGGGCCCTCGCGGACGGCGACCGACCGCGAGACCCGTGCTGCCGCCCCGGCTGATCGTGCCCGCGATACCGAAGAGCAGATCCGCCAGGTCGAGCCCGAGCGCACCGGTGACCGCGGCGATCATCTCGCTGGACGGTTCCTTGCGACCGCGTTCGATCTCGGAGAGGTACTGCGGCGAGATCCCGGCGCGTTCCGCGACGTCGACGAGGCGGCCGCCCTGGTCCTCCCTCGCGGCGCGCAGGCTCTTGCCCAGCACGTCACGCCACAGCGGCTCCGGTTCGGGGCGCTTCTGCTGGAAAGGGAGGATGTCCGCCATACGATCATCGTGACATTCCGCCGGGGCGCGCGTGCGCCGTTCCGCTCAAGGCGAAACCGAGCCCCGGAAGGCGCGCCGGTACGCGCCCGGCGTCGTGCCGACCTGATCGCGGAAACGACGGCGGAGGTTCACGGCCGACGTCAGCCCGACTCGGGTCGCGATCACCTCCACCGGCAAGGCGGTCTCCTCCAGCAGGGTGCGCGCCTCGGTCACGCGCCGCGTCAGCAGCCATGCCCCCGGCGTGGTACCCAGCTGGTCGGCGAAGCGCCGGGCGAGCGTGCGGGGCGAGACGTTGAGGTGCGCGGCCAGATCGCCCACCGACAACGGTGTCCCGAGGCGTTCGCCCGCCCAGGCGAGGAGACCGTCCAACTCGTCGCCGGGCGGCGGGGCCGGGACGAACTGCGCCTGCCCGCCGTCGCGGTGCGGCGGCATCACCATGTGCCGGGCGACGAGGGCGGCGTGCGCGGCCCCGTGGTCACGCCGGACCAGGTGCAGGCACAGATCGATCCCCGCGCCCGCCCCGGCACTCGTGGCGACGTCGCCGTGGTCAACGTAGAGCACATCCGGTTCCACGCGTATCCGCGGGAACTCTTCCCGCAGCTGGGAAGCGCGTGCCCAGTGCGTGGTCGCCGCCCTGCCGTCCAGCAGCCCGGTGCGGGCCAGCGCGAAAACGCCGGAACAGATCGTGACGAGCCGCGCTCCCCTGGCGTGCGCGCGGAGGAGCGCCCTGCGCACAGGAGCTGTCAAGGGTGCCTCCACCGGAGACCAGCCGGGGATGAGCACGGTGTCGGCGCCCGCCAGTGCGGACAGGCCCCTGGTCACGGACATCGCGTACCCGGCCGTGGTCGGCACCGGACCGGGTTTCTCCGTGCAGACGTCGAATTCGTAGTAGCGCGGCACCCCGGCGCGCTCCGTGCCGAAGACCTCGGCGGCGATCCCGAGTTCGAAGGTCGACTGCACCGGCCGCACCAGTGCCATCACGCGATGCATGGCAGGAAAATACCCCATGGTGTCTTCCCTGACACTGTCCGGCGGCAGAGCGGTCGCGGCACGATGAAGCCATGCACTCCGAGATCCTCGCCCAAAAGGGCTACACCTCCGTCCCCGTCAAGGAATCCCCGGTTCGCGAGCTGTTCCCCGGCATCCGGCTGCGTCCACTGTGGACAGGACCTGGCGGCGCGCACGCCAATGTCCTGGAAATGGATCCCGGCACCTCGTGGCCGCACCGCGACGTCCACGAACCGGGCCCCGAAGAGGTGTTCGTCGTCTCCGGCACCTTCAACGACGGCGCGCGCGACTATCCGGCGGGGACGTTCCTGCACGCTCCGGCCGGTTCGTGGCACGTGCCCGCGTCGGCGACCGGGTGCACGCTCTTCGTCTTCTACCCGGAGGGCTGAACCGACAATCCGCTCTCCGCAGCGAGGATTCCCGCGACCGAAACAGCTTGTTCGCCGGTGATCTTCGCCCCGCGCAGGGTCAGCAGACCGCGGACGCCGGAAAGTCGCGAACCGCGGAGATCGCAGTCCAGCGCGCCGGTCGCGGCGAATTCGGCGTCCGTGAACTCACAGTCCACAAAGGTCAGCCGCGACAGGTCACCGGAGAACACCGTCTCCCGGAACGAACAGCCGGAGAACACCGTCGAACCCTTCACCCGCTCGACCGTCACCGACGCGTAGTCGAAGCGCCCGTTCTCGACATACAGATCGGTCGCGGAGGTGATCGCCACTCCCAGCCCGATCGCGCGGCAGCGAAGGATTTCGACCCGGCGCGCGGTCAGTTCGCGGATCGCCGCGTTCGACAGGTCGGCCCCTTCGAGGATCACGTCGGAGAGCGCCAACCTGTCGAGGCGGGCGTTCGCCAAACTGACGTCGGAGACGAGGGAATGCACGATCTCGCCGCCGCCACGGACCCCGCCCTGGTCGCCGCCGTCGAGATGGACCGAGTCGAAGTCGAACTCGCCCTGGAACACGGCGGGTTCGCTGTCGAGGCCGTCGCGTTCGACGGAAGGGCGCCGCACCTTGACGCCGTCGAAATCCCGGAAGTCCATGAGCCGGACCGTACCCGCAAGGGCTCGCGCGCGAAGGGGGGCCTTCACGCGCGAGCCGGCCGCAAGTCAGTCTCGGGCGCCCTTCACAGCGTCCTTGATCTTCTCGCCTGCCTGCTTGACGTTGGCCTTGCCCTGCTCGGTCTTGCCTTCGGCCTGCCACTGCTCGTTGTCCGTGGCGTCCCCGACGGCTTCCTTGGCCTTGCCCTTGAGTTCTTCGACCTTGTTCTCGGCCTTGTCGTTCATCATGGCCTCCCTTCGTTGTCCGCTGCCTCCGGTTACCCGGCAGCGGGCCAGGGAAACTCTCATCTCTCGCCACCCGTGTGGCCGCACGGGTACACCGTCTTCGCGACGAGGGCTTCACACGCCGGGCAGTGGTTCACCGGCCGTTCGCGACGACCCCAGTAGGAGTGGACCGCCCCGCAGAGGGCGGTGACCCGCTCACCGAGTCCGGGATCCGGATTGCAGACGGGGCAGTAGGCGTGCGCCGCCCGTTCGACTTCGGCTGTCATCCGCCACCTCCGGGTTCGCCTTGGCGTCCGGCCCTGTAGGTCGTTATACATACTTTCATCCCATTTCGCCGCAGGGCGGTACAGTGTCGGGTCCGAGTGCGACGCGCTCGCCGTCCCGAATCCTCCGCAAAGGATTGACGAGGACGAATACCGCGCCACAGCAGATGATCCCGGCCGACAGCACCAGTCCGGGCAGCGTGCCGAAGACCGTGCCGACGAAGCCGGCGCCGAGACCACCCAGGGTTCCGGTACCGAAGACCACGGAGAGCGCGGTCCCGTTGACCCTGCCCATCAGTTCCGGTGGCGTGATGCGCTGAACCAGGCTGAGCACGTGGACGTTGAAGACCGAGTCTGCGAAACCGATGAGGAACTGGCTCACGATCAGCGTGGTCAACGCGGCTTCGTTTCCACCGATCGGCAACAGGAGGAAGCCCGATCCGGTCAGCAGGATCGAGGTGGCCAGCGTCCGGCCGAGGGAGATCCTGCGGGCGATCGCGCCGGACGACACCGCGCCGAAGATCAGGCCGACCGTGCCGATCGCGAACGCGAGCCCGACGGCCCCAGGGCTCAGCTTTCCGTCCCCGTAGGCGAAGACCAGTACCAGGGCGTTCCCCGTCGCCACGCCGAGGTTCACCGTCGTGCTCGCGAACATTAGATCGCGCAGCCGGGCGTCGGACATCAGCACCGCCAGGCCCTCCCTGGCCTCTCGCAACGCCGATCGCCGCTCCCCGGTCCTCGCCGGGGGCGGCTCGCGGTGGCGCATCAGCGTCAGTGTCAGCAACGAGGCGAGAAAGGACAGGGCGTCGGCCAGGATCGCCAACGCGGTGCCGAGGATCTGCATCAGCCCGCCCGCGGCGCCCGCACCGCCGACCTCGGCGACCGCGCGGGAGGTCTGCAGCCGTTCGTTCCCCGCCACGATGCCCTCAGGTCCGGCGAGTACCGGCAGATAGGACTGGGCGGCGATCTCGAAGAAGACCGTCAGTACGCCGACCACGCCGGCGACCACGAACAAGTGGGTGAGAGTGAGAACGTCGAACAGGTACGCGACCGGGATCGACCCCATCGCCACCAGCCTGCCGGCGTCGGCCCCGATCATCGTCTCACGGAGCGGGAGCCGGTCGATCCAGACGCCCGCCAGGGTGCCGATCAGGACGAACGGCAGAAATCTCAGCGCGGCCAGCAGTCCGACGTCCCATGCGGTCCCGCCGAGTCCGAGCAGGGCGGCGGTCGGCAACGCGATCCGCGAAACCTTGTCGCCGAACGCGCTGATCGTCTGGCCGATCCACAGGCGCCGGAAGTCGCCGGGGAACGCGAAAGATGAAGGCATCGAAATCCGATCACTGGAAGGGAAATCGAGCCTAAGATCCAATAGACGTCAAGGCCGGGTCGGTTATTCGAAGTCGAGGAGAGCGGGAAAATGCCCCAGCGGCCGGTCGGTTCCGCGGGAGTCGCGGGAATGGTCCAACTGCACCAAGCCGCGCCCCTGATCGAGCGACAGCACGCGATCATCGAACTCCTGCGGGTGCGGGCACCGCGCCGGGTGACGGGCGCGAGCCTCGCGAAGTCCACCGGGGTGAGCCTGCGGACCGTGGAACGCGACATCGCCCGCCTGTGCGAAGCGGGCGTTCCCATCACCATTCACCGCGGGCCGCGCGGTGGCTACGGCATCGACGCACGACCCGTGCTGCCGCCGATCTCTCTGACGCCGGGTGAAGCCTCGGCACTCATAGCCTCCTTGGTGGCCGTCGGTCCGTACACCTCGGCGGTCGCGCAGTCCGCGCTGGGCAAGGTCCTCGAAGCGCTGACCGGGAATGACCACCGGTAACGAGTGAACGGCCGTCCCCCGATCGTGGCTCACCGGGCCCCTGAATGGCCGATGTGCCCCACCACGTCCGGTTCTATCGTTCCGACGCATGGCTAGCGACTTGCAGCGGCGCAAGATCTCGGGCGTCTTCGCCGCGATGGATGCCGACGGCGACGGTTTCCTTCAGGAGCAGGACTTCCAGGCGTTGGCCGAACGCTGGGCGCGGCGGCGCGGGCCGGGTGACGAGCGGCGACTGACCGGCATCATGCTCAGCTGGTGGACGACGTTGCTGGCGGCCTCGGATCTGAACCGCGACGACAAGGTGACCCTGGACGAGGTCCTGCTGGTGGTCGACAAGCTGCCGGACACGCCGGAGGCCGTGACCGCGACCGCCGACGCGATGTTCGAAGCGATCGACGAGAACCGGGACGGCCTCATCTCCGCGGCGGAGTACCACCAGTTGATCGAAGTGTGGAACGGGCGCCCCACCGACACCGACGCCACGTTCCCGCTGCTGGACGCCGACGGCGACGGCATGCTGTCCCGGGACGAGTTCGCCGCGCTGTGGCTGGAGTTCTGGGCGGGTGACGACGCCGGGGCGCCGGGCACCCTGGTCTTCGGACCACTCGCGGCCTGACCGTCGCGGCGTTCGGGCCGACCCGGCGTCCATAGGGGCCAGACCTCGCCGGGTACCCCGCGCTGGACGCCCTGCGGGCTCACGATGGCAGGCGTGGACGCCGTACAGGAAACCGGCTCGATGGTCTCGAGCGCCATCGCGCTGTGCCGGCGGGACCGGTGGACCGAAGCGGCCGATCTCTTGGCGGAAAACGATTCCTGGCGCACGGAATCGCCGGTTTCCGCCATGCTGGGCGAACTCTTCGGCGGCCTGGCCGAGCTTTGGGACGGCCGTTGCGCGCGGTTCGGCGCGAACCTGACCGAACGCGAGCGGTGGCCGTTGAGGACGGTGCCGCGGTACCGGAACGACCAGATCACCGTGTACGTCTCCGCGTTGCTGGTGCTGGGAGAACGAGCACGCGCGGAAAAGCTGCTCGCCGACGAAGAATTCCCCGAGACCGGTCTGCGTGACGGCGAACGTTCGATGCTCGCGGCCATGCGCGGCCAACCCGCCCGCGCGATCGACTTCGCCCGCCGCGCCGTCACCGGCCGTTCGCCGCGCGGCTACGACATCGGCTCGGCCGCGACGCAGCTGTCGACCGTGTCGGTCCTGCTGTCACAGGGGCGGGCCACCGAGGCACGGGAACTGCTGACCGCCGCCCGCGCCACGGCGCCGACGCTGGCCCATCTGCTCGATATCGCGGAAGCCCGAGTCGACGTCGCGTCGGGCGAAACCGACCGCGCCGTCCGGCGCCTGCACGCGGCCACCCGCGGACTCGCCGTCGGCACGGACATCGCCTGGGCCGAACTCGCCGAGCTCGCGTTGCGAAGGAACGACCGCGCATCGGCGAAGCAGGCACTCGGCGCGCTGGAGGACCTCGCCACCGCGATGCCGACGGGCCGGGTGTTACTGCATCGCCATCTGGTCCGGGCCTGCCTCGGCGAGGAGCCCGCCGGGGAATGCCTCTGGCTTGCCCGCGAACGCGGCCAGCCGCTCGAACTGGCCGTCGTCACCGAACGTCTGGCCCGGCACGGTTAGATCACCCCGGCCCGCACCGCGTACGCGACGGCGTGCGGCCGGTTGCGCAGCTTCAGCCGTCCGGTGATGCCCTGGATGATGTGCTTCACGCTGCGCTCCGAGTAGCTGAGCTCGCCGGCGATCTCGACGGTGTCCTTGCCCTCGGCCATCAGCCGCAGGACGTCGATCTCCCGGGTGGTGAGCCCGGCGGTGTTGACGCCCATCGGGTCGAGCACCTCGCGTTGCAGCCGCTCGACATGCTTGAGCAGTTCGCCGAGCAGGCTCGGCGGGAGCACCCCGCCGCCGGTGGCCGCCGCGCGGACGGCGTGCGCCAGCCGTTCGCCCGTCGTGGCCGACCGCGGCAGGACCGCCACCACCCGGCATTCGATGGCGGGCACGAGCTCCGCCTCGCTGATCTGGCTCACCACCAGCACCACCGGCTTGCCGTCCTCGGCGGCGAGCCGCCGCAGCCAGAGCACGATCTCCGGCGTCAGGCATTCGGCGGCGAACACCAGTACGTCGGTCTCGGCGCGCCGCTCCCAGTCCCGGATGTCGATCCCCTGCCGCGCGCCCAGCTGGCTGGCCAGGCCCGCGGTGGTGATCGGGTCGGGCGCGTGCACCGCCACGGTGATCTGTCGGGTTTCCGTGTCCACTTCGTCCCTCCGCTTGTCCGCGGCCCCAGTCGGATGGGACACAGTCTGCGAAGGAGCTCTTCACGAAGTCTCCACGAGTTCTCAACGAGGCGTGAAGGACTTCGTGGCCTGCTGAAACGCCTCGACGTACTTGGGCAGCTCATCCAGGATCTCGCGGAGCCTGCCCTCGGGTCCTGCGTAGTCCGGGTCGGCGAGGAGGGCGTAGCCGAAGGCCAGCGTCCGCCGAAGCTCGGTGATGCGGGCTTCGGCCTCATCGGCGTCGAGGACCAGCCTGCCGTTCCGGGCGAGGCTGAGCAGGACATCGCCGGCGAAGTGTTCCTGATCCTGGCTCACTGTCACAGCATGCACAGCCGCGTATGCCTCGACCAGCGCCGGAGGGCATTCTGCCCCTGGGAACGCCCGGCTTTGCCCGGTCACACCTCGCCTGAACGCGGCCCGAAAACCACATGAACGGACATCCGACTGTCCACGAACCGGCATGATCCGGGCCCAAGGGCCGAAACCCACACGGTGAGTGCCCGATTGATTGCGAAACCCACATCGCCGCCACTAGGCTTTCCGCCGGGCAGGACACTCTTTTCGGCAGTCGGACGCACAGGCGGCAGGTCATGGACGAGGTTTCCTCGCTGACGGTGCGGCTGCTGGGCGGTTCCCCCGCCCGCCACGGCGAAGGCGAGATCGCGCTGGGTCCCGCCCAACGTCAAGCGGTGTTCGCCACCCTTGCCCTGCGCGCCGGCCAGTTCGTCTCCCGCAAGGAGATCATCGACGCCGTCTGGGGCGAGCGGCCCCCGGACAGCGCCACCGGCATCGTGTACACCTACGTCTCCGCGCTGCGCCGCGCGCTGGAGCCCGCGGGTGAACCGCTCGTCGCCAGCCGCGCCGGCTACCGCCTCGACCTGCCGAAGCAGCAGGTCGACGTCCATGTCTTCGAAGCCGAGCTGGAGCGGGCCCGCGCGCACCGGCTCGCCGGCTCGCACGAACGGGAGCTGGCGTCGCTTCGTTCCGCGCTCGGGCAATGGCGGGGTTCCGCGCTCGACGGGATCCCCGGGCCGTTCGCCGAGACCCAGCGCGCCCGGCTGAACGAGCTGCGGATGAGCGCGCTCGAACGCCAGGCCGAGGTCGCGCTGCACCTCGGCGGGTACCACGAACTCGTGGGCGAGCTCGCCGTGCTGGTCGAGCGCCATCCGTTGCGGGAAGGCCTGCACCGGATGCTGATCACCGCGTTGTTCCGGTCCGGCAGGAAGGCCGAGGCGCTCGCCGCGTTCGACCGCGCCCGCGAGACGATCATCGAGCAGTCCGGGCTCGAACCCGGGCCGGAGCTGCTCGCCCTGCGGCAGCGGGTCCTGGACGACGATCCGGCACTGCACCACCAGGACCGGCCGGAACGGCATCGGCGGGCCCACGTCCTGCCCGAACGACCGTCCGCTTTCGTCGGCCGGGAGTTCGAACTCCGCCGGGTGCACCGTCAGCTGGCCGCGTTGCTGGACGAAGGCCGCGGCGGGACGCTCTGGCTGGACGGCGAGGCGGGCAGCGGCAAGAGCGCCTTCCTGGCCGAGGCCCTCGCCGCGGCGAGGAGCCGCACGCGCTGGGTCGAAGCCGACGAGCTGACCAGCGCGGTCCCGCTGAGCCTCATCGCCGACTGCCTCGGCGGCGAGGCGCTCGACGATCTCGGCAAAACGGTCACCGAACTGTGCGAAGACGGGCCACGGGTGCTCGTCTTCGAAGACCTGCACTGGGCCGACGAGGAAAGCCTGCTCGCCTGGCAGCGGCTGCACCGGTTCACCGCACACCTGCCGCTGCTGCTGATCGGCTCGGCCCGCCCGCTCCCCCTGCGCCGCACCCTCGAAGTCCTCCGCACACAGCTCGACGGCGACGTCGTCTCGCTGCCGCCGTTCGACGGCCCGGCCGTCGCCGCGCTCGCCGAGGAGACCTTGGCCAGGGATCCGGGCGAGGATTTCCTCGGGTTCGCCGCCGGGTACAGCGCCGGAAACGTCGGTTACCTGTGCGAGCTGTTCGCCGAGTTCGCCGACGGACGCGAGCCCGCCACCACGCCGCACAGCCGGATCGCCGCCGTGGTCGAAGATCATCTCGCCGCGCTTTCCGTGCCGTGCAAGCGAACGTTGAACTCGGCGGCGTTACTCGGCTCGTCGTTCACGGTCGCCGACCTGACCGGCGTCACCGGCCGCGAACCGCGGGCGCTCATCGGAGCGGTCGAGGAGGCGCTCGCCGCACGGGTGCTGGAGACCGAGGGAGAACGGCTGCGGTTCCGTGTCCCGCTGGAACGGGAGGTGTTCGCCGCCAACACCCCACCCGCCATCCGCGCCGTGCTGCACCAGGAGATCGCCGCGACCATGGCGGGCTCCGGCGCGCCCGCCGACCGCGTCGCCGAGCAGCTGCTCCAGGTCGGCGACGAGCTGACGGCCCGCTGGATCCCGCAATGGCTGCTCGACAACGTCCGCTCACTTCCCGCCGGACCGGCGGTCGAACTACTCCATTTGCTTTCCCACCAACGAAATCTGACCGAGGAGCAGCACCGGAGCCTGGCGGGCGAGCTCGCCGCGCTCCTTTTGCCCGAAACGGGGGCCACGCCCTCCTGGTCCGCGCGGCCTTGGTGCGCGCCGCTGCACACACTCGCACGGGTGCGCAACCGAACCGCACCGAGGACGTCCTAAACTGCGGGGACACAGTAGTGATCCGGCCACTTTCGGCGCATGACGAGAAATGGAGCCGGCGTGACGAACGGGCTGCGCGTCGAGCTGCTCGGGCCGCCTCGTGCCTGGCTCGACGACGTCGAGCTGAAGCTCGGGCCCGCCCGGCAGCGCGCGGTCTTCGCCACGCTGGCGGCGCGCCGCGGCCAGGCGATCTCCCTCGGCGAACTGATTTCGAACGTCTGGGGCGAGTCGGCGCCCGCCAGCGCCACCGGCAGCGTCCACACCTACGTCTCCGGTCTACGCGGCGCGATCCGCAAGGCGGGCGGTGACGCGCACGAGGTCCTGAGTTCGTCCGGGTCGAGCTACGTACTGCGGCTGGACCGGGAAGCGCTCGACGTCAACCGGTTCGAACAGGACGCGGCGGCCGCCCGGCGACTGCTCGCCCACCCCGATCAGCGGGGCGCCGCCGCGCGGCTCACCACCGCGCTCGATCTCTGGCGCGGCGAGGCCTATTCCGGCGTGCCGGGCCCGTTCGCCGAAGCGGAACGCGTCCGGCTCACCGAACTCCAGCTCACCGCCACCGAACTGCGCGCGACTGCGCTGCTCGGCATCGGCGACCACCGCGAAGTGGTGGCCGAACTGACCGCGCTCGTGCAGCGGCACCCGTTGCGCGAGTCGTTGCACGAGACGCTCATGCGTGCCCTGCACGCCAGCGGGCGGCCGATCGAAGCGCTCAGCGCGTATCGCGAGGCCAGGCGAATCCTGCGGGCCGAACTCGGTGTCGAACCCGGTGCCCCGCTGCGCGATCTGCACCAGCGCATCCTGGACGGCAGCGAAAAACCCGTCACCCGGCCGAAACCGGTTCCGGTCCGCGTCGTGCCGCCGCCGGTGGCCAAGGCGATCGAACGCGGCGGCCAGGGCCGGCTACCCGGCCGCGCCAGGCAGGTCGAGCGGCTGGACGGCTTCGTCACCGACGTGCTCGCCGGCCGCGGCCGCCCGGTCTGGCTCGAAGGCGAACCGGGTATCGGCAAATCGGAACTGCTGATCGCCGGGCTGGCGGGCGCCGCGGCGCGGGGCTGCCAGCTCGCCTGGACCGCGGCCGACGAGCTGCGGCAACGGTTCCCGCTGCAGGTGATCATGGAATGCCTCGGGGTGCACCACGGCGCGGCCGATCCGGCCAAGGCCAAGCTGGCGGGCGAGCTGCACGCCGAACCCGCGCACGGGAACTGGGGCCCCGCCGACCCGATCCTGTCCACTGTGGACAAACTGCTGGCACTGGTCGACGAGACCTGCGCCGCGGGCCCGCTGGTGCTGGTGATCGACGACCTCCACTGGGCGGACGAGGCGAGTGTGCTGCTGTGGCAGCGGCTGGCCGCCGCCACCCGCCAGCTGCCGCTCCTGCTGGTCGCCGCCACGCGCACCGGGCACGGCCGCCGCGACCTCGCCCAGCTCCGTCGCGGGGTCGAGGCGAGGGACGGCGAGATCATGCCGGTCGAAGTGCTGACCGACGACGACGTCGCAGCCGTGTTCGAGGTGGTCCTCGAAGCGAAACTCGGCACGAGCCTGCGCCCGCTGGTCCAGCGCGCGGCCGGGAACCCGCTCTACGCCAGGGAAATCGCACACGACCTGGTCCGCACCGGCTCGCTGCGGATCAAGGACGGCGTCGCCGAGGTGACGCTGGACGGCACCGAGAACGCGCCGCGGTCGCTGCTGGCGGCGGTGGCCAGGACGCTGGAATGCCTCGACCCCGGAACGACCGAGATCCTGCGGACCGCCTCGCTGCTGGGCGCGGAGTTCGCCGTCGAGGACCTCGCCGCGCTGGCGGACAAAGGGCCGCTGGAGGTCCTGCGGGAGCTGGAGCCCGCAACCACCGCGGGCGTCATCGAGTACGCCGGCGACAAACTCGCCTTCCACCATCCGTTCCAGCGGCAGGCCCTGTACGGCGCCATCGCCGAACCGGTCCGCGCCGCGTTGCACCGGCGCGCCGCCGAAGCGCTCGCGCGGGCGGGCGCGCCGATCAAACGGGTCGCCGAGCAGCTGGCGACCGGGCCGGTGCCGTTCGACCCGTGGCTGGCGGGCTGGCTCACCGCCAACCACGTCGCGGTGTCCAACCGCGCCCCGCATATCGCGGCCGACCTGCTCCGCGGCGCGCTCGACAGCACGGTGCCCACCCCCGAGCAGCGGGAGACGCTGATCGCGGCGCTGGTGCGCGTGCTGTTCCGGCTCGAACTGGCTCCGGAGGCGGAGGCCGAGCAGGCGGTGAAGATCGTCACCGACAAGGCGGATCTGGCGCAGATGCGGCATTTCCTCGCCGCGCTGCGGTACCGGCGGGGCGACACGCCGGGCGCGATCGAGGCGCTCGGCGACACCGCCGACGACCCGTCGATGCCGGAGCTGTGGCGCACCAGCACCCGGACGCTGCTCGCCAACTTCCGGCGCGGCACCCTCGCCGACCTCGACGAGACCG
Organism: Amycolatopsis sp. NPDC057786; assembly: GCF_042797905.1. NCBI lineage: Bacteria > Bacillati > Actinomycetota > Actinomycetes > Pseudonocardiales > Pseudonocardiaceae > Amycolatopsis > Amycolatopsis sp. NPDC057786. The sequence continues at coordinate 74,350 of NZ_JBHVKW010000005.1, read as the reverse complement.
AACGGATCGCGCGGGCCCTGTACGCCGAGGCGAGTGAGCGCTACCCGGCCGCGCACGCGCAGCAGACCTTGTGGCTCGTGCACTCGATCCGCCGCGAGCACGACCTGGCGCTGACCGCGATCGACGCCGCGCTGGAGACCACCGGCGACGAGGCCGACCTGGCGACCCTGCGGTTCGACCTCCTCGACAACCGCCTGTTCACCCTGCAGAACCTCGACCGGCTCACCGAAGCCGACGCCACGCTGCACGCCGGGTACGAAACGGCCGCGCGGCACGGCCTGCCGACCGGTCCGCAGGTCTCGGCGGCCGTGCACTACTACTGGACCGGCCGCTGGGACGAGGCGCTGGCCGAACTGGACTCGGTCACCGAGGACGGCCCGGCGATCACCTTCTACGGTGTCCGCGAGCCGGGTGCCGCCGCCCTGCTGCTGCACGGGGTCGCCGCCCTCATCGCGGGCCATCGCGACGAACGCGTCGCCGTCCGCGCCCACCTGGAAGCGGCCGAGGCGCACTCGCCGTCGAACTCGTCCGAGCGCGAGAGCTGCGACTTCTACCTGGCCGCGCAGGCGATGGCCGCCGAGCAGCGCGGCGGACTCGACGACGCGCTGCGGCTGTTCGCGCCGGTGCTGCGCCCCGACTACGCCCGGATGATGCTGCGCCACCAATGGCTTCCCGACGTCGTCCGGGTCGCGCTCGCCGCCGGGAACGACGCCGTCGCGCAGGAAGCGCTCGCCGTCTGCGCCGAGGAGGCGAGCCAGGAGACCGTTCCCGCCAGGGCCACCGCGGCCGCTCTCCGGTGCCGGTCGCTGATCGACGGCGATCCCGAAGGCATGCTGGCCGCGGCCGATCACTACCGCGAGGTCCACCGGCCGATCGAACTCGCGGCCGCGCTGGAGGACGCCGCCGAACTGCTCGGCCGCGCCGGTTACCTCGAAGCGGCGGCCCGTTCGCTCACCGAAGCGTGCGAAGTGCTCGGCGAGGTCGGCGCCACCTGGAGCATCCGCCGGGCGGAAAGCAGGCTGCGCCGCCACGGCGTGCTGAGCCGCGCCGAGCGAAGTCCCCGGCACAGCGGGGCACTGTCGCCGCTGGAACTGCGGGTCGCGCGGCTGGTGGCGGCGAAGCTGTCGAACCCGGAGATCGCCGCCGAGCTGAGCCTGCCGCGGCGGACAGTGCAGTCGCTGGTGTCCAGGGTCCTGACCAAACTGCACGCCGACTCCCGGCTCACCGTCGGCGACCAGCTGCCGAGACGACTCGCGTGACCGCACGACCGAGGAGAACCATGACCCGCGTACTGGCCGGTTTGACGGCGCTCGTGTTGCTGCTCAGCGGCTGTTCGAGCGCGCCGGAAGCCGGCGGCCCGATCAAGCTCACCGTCGCCACTTTCGGCGAGTTCGGGTACGAAAAGCTCTTCGACGACTACGAAAAGGCCCATCCGGGGATCACCGTCGAGGGCCGGGTCGCCGACTTCGAGACGCATCACCGTCAGCTCGCCACCGGGCTCGGCGCCGGACGCGGCAGCGCGGACGTGGTGGCGATCGAGGAGCAGTATCTCCCCAAGTTCCGCCAGTCCACGGACAAGTTCACCGATCTCTCCGAGTTCGGCGCGCAGGGTCTTCGCGAGCGGTGGCCCGCCTGGAAATGGGACCAGGGCACCGCCGAGAACGGGAAGTTCGTGATGGGCCTCGGTACCGACATGGGCAGCCTCGCGCTCTGCTATCGGCGCGACCTGTTCGCGAACGCGGGCCTGCCGTCCGACCGCGACCAGGTGGCCGCCCTGTGGCCGACCTGGGAGAAGTTCGCCGAAACCGGCGAACGGTTCAGCGCCAAGGCGCCGGACGACGTCAAATTCGCCGATTCGGCGGGCACCGTCTACACGGCGATGCTCAACCAGGCGCAGGAGAACTACTTCTCCAAGGACGAGCGGTTCATCGCCGACACGAACCCCAACGTGCGCAAAGCCTTCGAGCTGGCGGGCGGGATGGCGCTGAAGAAGGAGACGGCCGCCGTCACCACCTTCACCCAGCCGTGGACGGTGGCGATCAAGCAGAGCCGGTTCGCCGCCATCACCTGTCCCGCTTGGATGCTCACGCAGATCGAAGAAGCGGGCGGGCCGGAGCTCGCGGGCAAATGGGACGTCACCTCGGTTCCTGGCAAGGCGGGCAACTGGGGCGGCTCGTTCCTGACCGTCCCGAAGCAGGGCGCGCACCGCAAGGAAGCGTACGACCTCGCCGTCTGGCTCACCGCGCCCGAACAGCAGAAGCGGATCTTCCTCGAAAGCGGGCTGCTGCCGAGCGCGCTGGGCGCGTACCAGGACACCGCCGTGCTTTCCCACACCAGCCAGTACTTCAGCGGCGCGCCGATCGGGAAGATCTTCGCGGCCTCCGCCGAGGCCTTGCGGCCGAACTACCGCGGGCTGCGCGACGGCGAGGTGCGACCGGTGTACGGGCACGCGCTCGGCCGCGTCGAAGAGGGGAAGCAATCGCTCGACCAGGCGTGGAGCCAGGCCGCGACCGAAGGCCGCGCCGCGGCCGCCAACTGAGCGGGGACGGCGTGACACGCAGCTTTCCGGCCGGGTTCCGCTGGGGCACGGCCACCGCGGCGTACCAGATCGAGGGGTCGACGACCGCGGACGGCCGCGGACCGTCCATTTGGGACACCTTCACCGAGCGGCTCGGTCTGGCCACCGGTGACCCGGCTTGCGACCACTACCGGCGTTACCGCGAGGACATCGACCTGCTGAGCGACCTCGGCGTGCCCTACTACCGATTCTCCGTCGCGTGGTCGCGGGTCATGCCGGACGGCCGCACGGTCGAACCGCGCGGACTCGCCTTCTACGATCGCCTTGTCGACACGGTGCTGGAACACGGCATCACCCCGATGGTGACGCTCTACCACTGGGATCTTCCGGAAGCACTGCAGGCGGAAGGCGGCTGGCCGAACCGTGACCTAGCGAACCTTTTCGCCGACTACGCGCTGACCGTCCACAATATACTGGGCGATCGGGTGCGGCAGTGGACCACGATCAACGAACCGTTCTGCGCCGCCTTCATCGGCTATGGGAACGGCGATCACGCGCCGGGCATCCGCGACGAGGGCGCGGCACTGGTCGCCGGGCACAACCTCCTGCTCGCGCACGGCAAGGCCACGCAGGCGTTGCGTGCGAACAGCACTGGGCAGGAAGTGTCCATCGTGCTCAACTTCGCCCCGGTGCTGACCGATGTGGACGACGCCGCGCACCGCGAGGCCGCGCGGAAGTTCGACTTCCTGCACAACAGGTTCTTCCTCGATCCTCTGTTGGGCCGCGGCTATCCGCCCGAGCTGCTGGCGGATCTCGCTCATCTCGGCACACTGGAACCGGCGATCGCCGACGGCGATCTGGAGATCATCGCGCAGCCGCTGGACATCCTCGGCGTCAACTACTACGCGCCCGCCCGCGCGGTCCCGCTCGAAGACCCCGAAGCCGACAGCAACTGCCCGCTGCCCGGCCTGCGCGGGATGGACGTCCAACCGCCCCGTGGTGACCTGACCTCGCTCGGCTGGGAGCAGCGGCCATCGTCGTTCACCGAACTTTTGCTGTGGCTGCACGAACACTGCCCCGGCCTGCCGCTCGTGATCGCCGAAAACGGTGCCGCGTTCGAGGACGAGGTCGTCGGCGGGCGGGTGCACGACGAGAAACGCGTCCGCTACTTCGCCGAACACCTCGCCGCCGTCCACGACGCGATCGAACGCGGCGCCGACGTCCGCGGCTACATGGCCTGGTCGCTGCTGGACAACTTCGAGTGGGCGATGGGGTACACGCAGCGGTTCGGTCTCGTGCACGTCGACTTCGCAACCCAGGAACGAGTACTCAAGGACAGCGCGCGGTTCTACGCGGACGTGGTGGCACGCAACGGTTTTTGACGGCTTGGGCCGTTGCCGGAAAACGGCAACGCATGTTCTGCGTGGAGCCAGGTCACCAATCTTCCCATCCGGACAAACGCACTTCGGGCGCTGCCGGAAAGCGGCCACGCCTGGATTCGTTGTGTCGTAAGGGAATTCTCGTGGGTTCGGAAATTGTCGGTGGTCGGTTGTAGCTTCTGGGTGTGGATACACGCAACGCCACTGTGGCGCTACTCAAGGAAATCATTGCTTCTGACGTGTTGAAGGAGGTCAATGCCGCGCTGGATTCGTTGGAGGACAAGGATGCTGTCGACGCTGCCGTGGCGGCGTCGGAAGGAATCGCACGATTGGAAGCTGTCCGGTTCCGCGCGTTGGCGCAGCTGAACCGGCATCGTGGCGGCGCGGCGAGTGTGGTGCAGGAGGTCGCGTTCGCTTTGTCCGTTGTAGGCGGTCACGCTGCTGGTCTGGTGTCGACGGCGGCGGCGTTGACGACCCGGCTGCCCCGGACGCTGGGACTGCTGGACCGGGGGGAGGTGGGCGGCTATGGGGCGATGAAAGTCGCGACCGCCACGGCGTGGTTGTCCGACGAGGACGCCCGCGCGGTGGACGCGGTCCTGGAGGACCGCCTGCCGGGCCGAAACGCCGACCAGATCCGGAAGGCGGCGAGCCACGCGGCGATCATGGCCGACCGGGACGGCGCCGCCCGGCGTGCGGAGCGGCACCGGGCGGGGCGCCGGTTGTCGCTCCGGCACGGCGAGGCCGGGGTCGCCTCGATCGAGGTCGAGGACGGTCCGGTGGAGAAGGTCGCCGCCGCCTACACCCGGATCGACCGCGAAGCACGCGCCCTCAAAACCGGCGGTGAGACCCGCACGTTGGATCAGCTGCGCGCCGATGTCGCCCTCGACCTCCTGCTGGGCGGCCAAGGCGGCACGACTGAACGGTGTGAGGTGTTCCTCTACATGGATTTGAACACCTACCTGGGCGTGAACGAGGACCCGGCCGAGCTGGCCGGTCACGGGCATATCCCAGGGTCGCTGGCCCGGGAGATCGCGTCGGGACCGGACACGGTGTTGCGGCGGATCATCACCGACCCACTCTCCGGGCAAGTCCTGGATTTGGGGCGGGGCCGGTATCGGCCCACCGCCGGGCTGGGCGAGTTCGTGCGGGTGCGGGACCGGGAATGCCGAAGACCCGGCTGCCACCGCGTCGCCCAGGCCTGCGACCTCGACCATGCGGTGCCCTGGCAGCACGGCGGCCACACCACCGACACCGAACTGGTGGATCTCTGCCGCCGCGACCACCGTTTGAAAGACGAACCCGGCTGGACCTACCGGCTAGCCGCCGATGGCACCCTCACCATCACCACACCCACCGCACAGAGCTACGACAGCACCCCACCACCACTACACGAACCCCGCACCGACCAACCACCGTTCTGAGACCGTCGCCGAAAACCGACCACGGCGCCCGGGGCGCGTTGCCGAAATACGGCAATGACCCGAACTGGGCTGACCCAGCTGTGAGATCTGGACCAGAAGCCACACAGCAAGCTGTCGTCGCCGAAATACGGCAATCACCTGCCACAAACCCAGAACCCGGAAGCCCAAACGCGACCACAGTCGCACCATGCGGCTACACAGGAACCGTTCGTCGCCGAAATACGGCAACAGCCCGCCCTAGACCACAGCCCACCCGCGACCACACCACACACCGGCCCGCCAGTAGCCACGGAACCCCTCGCCACCCAATGACAACGCCGCCGCGAGCGTCAGGCCCGTGGCGCGCCCCGCATCACGCCGTCGACCACCTTCCTGGCCAGCAGGATGAACAGCACGATCACGGGAAGCACACCGATCGTGGCCGCGGTGAGCATCAGCGAGTAGTCGGTGAAGTAGCCGCTCGCCAGCCGCGACAGCGCCACCTGGACGGTCGGATGCGCGTTGGGGTCGAGCACGATCAGCGGCCAGAAGAAGTCGTTCCACGCGGTCATGAACGTCAGCATCGCGAGCACGGCGGCCTGGGGGCGGATGGCGGGCATGGCGACGTGCCAGAACAGCCGGGCCGTCGAACAGCCGTCGACACGTCCGGCGTCGAGCAGTTCACCGGGGATCGCCTCTTCGCACGCCTGCCGCATCCAGAACACGCTGAACGCGCCGATCAACCCCGGCACGATCACCGCCTCCAGTCGTCCGTACCAGCCGAGTTCCCCGACCACGAGGTAGAGCGGGATGACGCCGAGCTGGGCAGGCACCATGGCGGTACCGATGACGACCAGGAAGAGCGAGTCTCGGCCCGGGAAGCGCAGCCGCGCGAAAGCGAATCCGGCCATGCTGGAGAGCAGCACGTTCGACACGGTCACCGTGCCGGCGACGATCAGCGAGTTCTGCATCGCCAGCCAGAAGTCGACGGTCTCGAAGACCCTGCCCACGTTCTCGATCAGGTTGCCGCCGGGCAGCAGCGGCGGCGTGGTCTCGCCGAGCGCGGAATTGTCCTTCGAGGACACCACGAACGACCAGTACAACGGGAAGATCGACGCGACGGCAACGGCGAGCAGCAGTCCGTAGACGACGAAGCCGGTCCGTTCCCTGGCCGCCACGGTCACTCACCGCCCCGCATCCGGCGCACGAGCGAGAAGTTGACCAGCGCGAACACGGCCGAGCACAGGAACAGCAACCACGCGATGGCCGCCGCGTATCCGGCGTCGAACTCGCCGAATCCCTTTTCGTACAGGTACATGGCGAGGGTCTGGAACTGCCGGTCGGCGCCACCCGTCCCGTTGATCCCGGTGTCGTCGAACAACTGTGGCTCGGCGAACAGCTGCAACCCGCCGATCGTCGAGATGACGACGGTGAAGGCGATGGTCGGGCGGATCGCGGGCACGGTGATGGACCAGAAGGTCCGCCAGCGCGAGGCCCCGTCGAGCATCGCGGCGTCATAGCGTTCCTGCGGCACGGATTGCATGGCCGCGAGATAGAGCAGCGCGTTGTAGCCGGTCCAGCGCCACATCACCATCGTGCTCACCGCGACGTGCGAGGCGAACCGGTCCGAACGCCAGTCCACCGGATCGAGCCCCACCAGGCCCAGCGCCCAGTTGACGACGCCGTAGTCCTCGGCGAACAGCTGGCTGAACACCAGCGCCACCGCGACCACCGAGACGACGTTGGGCAACAGCACACTCGCCCGCCACAGGGTCCGCGCCCGCAGGGGACGGTCGAGCAGCGCGGCGAGCCCGAGCGCGGCCAGCAGTTGCGGGACGGTCGAAAGGACGAAGATGCTGACCGTGTTGAAGAGCGCGTTGTAGAAATACGGATCCTGGAGCAGGACGGCGAAGTTGCCGAGCCCGGCGAACCCGGTGTCACCGTTGACCAGATGCCAGTGGTGCAGCGCCACCCAGGCGGTGTAGAGCAACGGGAAAAGACCGAACACGCCGAAGAGGACGTAGAACGGCGCTGTCATCAGATATCCGGCGAGCCGCTCGCCCCTACGCTTCAAACGATGATCACCTTGACGCCTGCCCGGCCGATGTCGTCGATCTCCCGGGGTTCGGCCCCGCTGTCGGTGATCAGGGTGTCGACGTCGCAAAGGCCCCCGAACCGGGCGAAATGGTCGTCACCGATCTTCGTGTGATCGGCCAGCAGCACCGTCCGCCGGGCGGACGCGATGGCCGCGCGCTTCACCATCGCCTCGGCGGTGTCCGGGGTGGTGAGCCCCCGCTCGACGGAAAGACCGTTGGTGCCGAGGAAAGCGACGTCCACGTAAGTGTCTTTGAGAGCGTCGAGCGCCCAGCCGTCGACCGACGCCATGGTGTGGCCACGCAGTCGTCCGCCGACCAGCATCAGCGTGACGCCGGGCCGGTTGGCGAGCGTGAACGCGTTCGGCAGTGAAGGCGTCACCACGGTCAGCCCGCGATCGGCGGGGACGAGGTTCGCCAGCCGGGCCACCGTGGTGCCCGAGTCCAGCAGGATCGCGCCCCCGTCGGGGATCTGCTCCAGCGCCGCGGCGGCGATGCGGTCCTTTTCCGCGCTCATCACCGCGTCGCGGGCGTCAAGCCCCGGCTCTATGCCCAGCCGCTCGACGGGGATCGCGCCGCCGTGCACCCGCCGCACCACACCGCTGCGCTCCAGCGCCGTCAGGTCACGCCGGACAGTCTCGCTGGTGATCTCGAAAGCCGCCGCCAGCGTCGCCACGTCGACCCGGCCGTTCTTCCGGGCCTGCTTGAGGATGGCGCGTTGCCGCTCTTCGGCGTACAACGGTCACCTCCTGCCCTGGCGGATGAGCGGTCATCGCGACAATAGTTGGTTTCTCCCCGGTCCGACAACGGAACCCCTCACCCGGAACGCGACGCTCTGTCCATTGAGGACACAACGGGCGCGGCGTTTTCGTCGGCGGTTGCCCGAAACTACGACAGGACTACCCGTTTGGCCCGTAGGAAGGCCCGTTCCGTGTCGTTGGTGGCCAAGGCGATCGCCTCGTCGTAGGCCGCGACGGCGTCCGAGGTCCGGCCGAGACGCGACAGCAGGTTCGCCCGCGTGGCGGGCAGATGGTGATACCCGGGCAGGTCCAGTCCCTCGATCCCGGCCAGTGCCGCCGCCGGGCCGTGCACCTCGGCGACGGCGACCGCGCGGTTGAGCGCGACGACCGGCGTCGGGGTGAACCGCCACAGCTGGTCGTAGAGCGCCAGCACCTGGGTCCAGTCGGTCGACTCGCCGTCCGTGTGCACGGCGTTGATCGCGGCCTGCACCTGGTACGGGCCCGGACGGGCGAGGCGCAGGCATCGCCGCACCAGTTCGTGCCCCTCGGCGATCAGTTCCCGGTTCCACAGCGACCGGTCCTGCTCCGCGAGCACCACCAGCTCACCGGAAGGCCCCACTCGCGCGGGGCGCCGGGCCTCGGTGAGCAGAAGCAGCGCCAGCAGCCCGATCACCTCCGGTTCGTCGGGCATCAGATCGGCGAGCGCCCTCGTCAGGCGCACCGCCTCCACGCACAGGTCCGTCCGCAACAGGTCGCCCGACGTGGACGTGTACCCCTCGTTGAAGACCAGGTAGAGCACGGTGAGCACGGAGTCCAGCCGATCCGGCAGTTCACCGCTGCCCGGCACCCGATACGGAATACCCGCGTCGCGGATCTTCTTCTTCGCGCGGACGATCCGCTGGGCCACCGTCGATTCCGGGACGAGGTACGCCCGCGCGATCTCCCCCACCTCCAGCCCGCCGATCAGGCGCAAGGTGAGCGCGGTCCGCGCGAGCGGCGAAAGCGCCGGATGGCAGCAGGTGAAGATCATGCGGAGCTGGTCGTCGCGCACGGGCCCAGCCTCCTGCGGCTCGTCCTGGAAGTGCAGGAGCAGCGCCTGGGCGTGCCGGGCCTCGCGGGTGGATTCCCGGCGAAGGCGGTCGATCGCGCGGTTGCGGGCGGTGGTCACGATCCACGCGCCCGGATTGGGCGGCGTTTCCGCCCACTTCTCCACCGCCGTCGCGAAGGCGTCCTGAACCGCCTCCTCGGCGAGCGTGATGTCGCCGAGGAGGCGGGTCAAGGTGGCCACGCACCGGCCGTACTCCGCCCGGTAGATGCCGTCGAGATCCATCGGCGTCAAACCGACGGGTCGCCGAACGGCCGCACTTCGATCGGCTGTCCGCAGGCGAGCGCGCATTTCTCCGCCCAGGCCAGCGCCTGGTCGAGGTCGTCGACCTGGATCACCCAGAAGCCGCCGAGCTGTTCCTTCGTCTCGGCGAACGGCCCGTCGGTGATCGTGACCTTGCCGCCTTCGGGACGGACGACCGTGGAGACGTCCGAGTGCTCCAGCCCGCCCACGAAGACCCAGGACCCGGCGGCCTTCATCTCGTCGGTGACCTTGCCGGTCCTGGCGAGCATCGCCCGGACCTCTTCCTCGGGCGCGTCCCGTTCGCTCTCGTCGAACTGGACGGCGAGCAGGTACTGCCTCATGACGGACCCCTTCGACGGCTCAGGAGATCATTCCACGGTGACGGACTTCGCGAGGTTACGCGGTTTGTCGATGTCGTGACCGAGGATCAGCGCCGCGTGGTAGGCCAGCAGCTGCAACGGAATGGTCAGCAGGATCGGGTCGAGTTCCGGCTCCGAACGCGGGACCACGAACCGCGGCACGTCGAGATCGCCGAAGTCCACGTCGTCGTGGGTGATCGCCAGCACCTGCCCTTTGCGCGCCTTGATCTGCTGCATCGCGGCCAGGTTGCGGTCGGCGAGATCGTCGGACGGCACGATCGCGACGGTCGGCAGTTCCTCGTCGATCAGCGCGAGCGGGCCGTGCTTGAGTTCCGAGGTCTGATAGGCCTCCGCGTGCCGGTACGAGATCTCCTTGAACTTCTGCGCGCCCTCCCGCGCCACCGGGAAACCGCGGACCCGGCCGATGAAGAACAGGCTCCGCGCGTCCGCGCAGATCTTGGCGTGCTCGGCGATCCGGTCCTCGGCCTCGACGATGGCCGCGACCTGCTTCGGCAACGCGCGCAGTGCCGCGACGATGCGCTGTCCGTCCGCGTTGGACAGATCGCGGACGCGGCCCAGCGCCAGCGCGATCATCGCGAACCCGACGGCCATGTTGGTGAGCGCCTTGGTCGAAGCGACGGCGATCTCCGGGCCGGCGTGCAGGTACAGGCCACCGTCGCAGGCCCGCGCGATCGTCGATCCGACGACGTTCACGAGGCCGACCACCCGGCCGCCCTTGCGTTTGACCTCTTCGACGGCGAACGCGGTGTCCGCCGTCTCGCCGGACTGGCTGACCGCGATGTAGAGGGTGTCCGCTTCGATGATGGGGTTGCGGTAGCGGAACTCCGACGCGGCCTCCGCGTCGGCCGGGACCCGAGCCAGGTCCTCGATCATGGTGGCGCCGATCTGGCCCGCGTAGTACGCCGAACCGCAGCCGAGGATCTTCACCCTCGCGAAGCCGCGCAGGTCACGGGGAGTCAGGTTCAGACCGTCCAAACGGGACACTCCGAACCGGTCGTCCAGCCGCCCCCGGATCATCCGCTCCAGGCATTCCGGCTGCTCCTGGATCTCCTTGTACATGTAGTGCTTGTGGCCGCCGAGGTCGAGGTCGTCGGCCTGGATGTCGATCGCCGTCGCGGCCTTGCCGGTGTCGCTCTCGTCGACGGTGAAGGTGCGGTAGCCGGTGGCCGAGACGCTGGCGAACTCGCCGTCGTCGAGATGCACCACCTGCGAGGTGTGCCGAACCAGCGCGGACAGGTCGCTGGCCACGAACATCTCCCGGTCGCCGACGCCGATGATCAGCGGCGAACCGTTCCGCGCGACCACGACCCGGTCAGGGTGCCCGGTGTCGGTGACGGCGATGGCGTAGGTGCCGGTGACGCGGGAGACTGCCTCGACGACCGCGTCTTCCAGTGTCTTGGCGCTCGACCGCGCGACCAGGTGGGCGAGCACCTCGGTGTCGGTCTCGGACGAAAGGGTCACCCCCGCCTGGGTGAGCTGCTCGCGCAGGGCGTCGGCGTTGTCGATGATCCCGTTGTGCACCACGGAGATCCGGCCGTCCTCGGAGACGTGCGGATGGGCGTTCGCCTCGGTCGCCGGGCCGTGCGTCGCCCACCTCGTGTGCCCGATACCGACCTTGCCCGCGAGCCGCTTGGGCAGGGCGGCCGTCAGATTCCGCACCCGCCCCACGATCCGGTGCACCTGGGCGCCTTTACCGCCCAGGACGGAGATCCCGGCGGAGTCGTAGCCGCGGTACTCCAGCCGCGTCAGCCCCTCGATCAGGATGGGGGCGGCGTTCTGGCCGCCGATGTAGCCGACGATTCCGCACATGACGAGTCAACCTCACAAAAGAAAACGGACGGGCGTGGTCCGTCAGCCGTAGACGATGCGGCGCAGTTGCCGCTCGGACAGATCGGGAGGCGCGACGAGACGGCGGCTCAGCTCACCGGCGATACGAGGGAAGATCTCCGGGTTCTTCCTGCCCTCGGCCTGCAACCGGGCATGCCGCTCCCGGACGTACTGCTCGACCGGCTGCCGGTAGAACGCCAGGACGTCCTCGACGACGCGGGCGGCGATGGCCGTCGACAGACCCGTCGACAAGGCCACCTGCTCGACGATGTCCGCGTCCTCCACGGAGCCCATCATGCACATCAGGCTATCGAAACGCCAGTTCTTGCCCGAAATCGGGCAAGAACTGGCAGTCAGTGGCCCCGGATCGCCTTCACCAGCCCAGCGGCCAGCTCCGCCCGTTCCGCCATCGACTCGACCAGCAGGTACTCGTGATCGGCGTGCGCGCCGCCGCCGACGGCGCCGAGCCCGTCGAGGGTCGGGACGCCGATCGCGGCCGTGAGGTTGCCGTCGCTCCCGCCGCCGACGGCCACCCCGGCGACTCCTGGCAGCAGCCGTCGCGCGACGGCGAACAGGTCCGCGGCGGCCCACTCGGGCATCGGCGGCCGGTGGATCCCGCCCCGCACCAGGAGTTCCGCCCCTCGTAGGCGCGGGGTGAGCGCGGCGAAACCGGCTTCGACGCGTTCCTTCTCCTCTGCGGACTCGACCCGCACGTCGACCACGACGGTCGCGGACGCGGGCACGACGTTGCTCGCCGTTCCCGCCGAGGCGACCGTCGGGGTGACGCTGGTCCCGGCCTCGGGCCGGTCGAGCGCGGCGATCGCCAGCACCTGATGCGCGGCTTCGGTCAGCGCGTTGACCCCGGCCGCGGGTTCGAGGCCGGCGTGCGACGCCCGGCCGGTGACGACGACCTCGAACGTGCCGCAGCCCTTGCGTCCGATCTTGAGGCCGCCGCCGTCGGCCGCTCCTTCGAACACGAGCACCGCGCCGCACGCGCGGGCTCGTTCCTCGATGAGCGCGCGGGATTCGTGTGAGCCCGTCTCTTCGTCGGCCGTCACCAGGATCTCGACCCCGGTCGTGTCGCCGAGCGCGGCCAGGCCGTGGATCGCCTGCACCAGCCCACCGAGCATGTCGAACACCCCGGGCCCGGTCACCCGGCCGTCGGTCACCGCGAACGGTCGGCGGGCCAGTGTGCCGACCGGGAACACGGTGTCGTGGTGCCCGAGGATCAGCACGCGCGGTTCGCCGCCGCCGGACCACCGGACGTGCGGTCCCGCCGCGCTCTCCACCAGGCTCGCCGTGCCACCGAGTCGAGCCTCGACGAGGGCGGCGACCGCTTTGGCCGACGCCGTCAAAGCCTCGATGTCCCCCGAAGGCGACTCGATCTCGACGAGGGTCCGGAGGTCTTCGATCATCGCGTCGACAGTCATGCCGATACCTTCCCGCAGCCCCATAGGATCGAGGTCATGCTTGAGAACCTGCTCACGCCGGAGACCAGAGCCGATCCGTACCCGTTCTACCGTCAGGTCTTCGACCGCGGTCCGGTGTTCGAGGCCGCCGACCGGTTCTTTGTGGTCAGCGGGTTCGAAGAGGCGTCGGCGCTGCTGAAGAACCCCGCGTTCGGCCACACCGAGCCGGAGGTGCTGCCGGATCCGCACGAGAACGAGCCGGTCGACGAGCAGGGCCGGGTGATCCGCTCGTTCCTCGCCCTCGATCCACCCGATCACACGCGGCTGCGGCGGCTGGTCTCGAAGGCGTTCACGCCGAGGATGGTCGAGCAACTCGCCCCGAGAATCGAAGAACTGGCGAAGGAACTCGTGTCGAAAACGCTCGAAATGGGCGAATTCGACCTGATGACCGAGATCGCGAAACCGCTGCCGGTCGTCGTCATCAGCGAGTTGCTCGGAGTACCGCTTGCCGACCGCGACCGCTTCGAAGGCTGGTCGCACGCCATGGGGCGCGCACTCGACCCGGCCTTCCTGATCGCGAAGGAAACCGTCGCCGCGGCCGTCGCCGCCCGGCGCGAATTCGTCGCCTACTTCCGCGATCTGGCGAAGGAACGGCGGAAGCGGCCGACCGGCGACCTGTTCTCGGATCTGGTGTCGGTGTCCGACGAGGGCGACCGGCTCAGTGAAGGCGAGTTGGTGATCACCGCGATGCTCCTGCTGGTCGCCGGGCACGAGACGACGACCAACCTGATCGGCAACGGGGTCCTCGCGTTGCTGAACCATCCGGACCAGCACCGGAAACTGACCGAAGACCGCTCGAAGATCCCGAACGCGGTCGAGGAGATGCTCCGGTACGACTCTCCCGTCCAGCTGACCATGCGGCTGGCACTGCGGGACGCGACCGTCGGCGGCCGGTCCGTCGGCGAAGGCGCCCAGACGGTCGTGCTGCTGGGAGCGGCCAACCGCGACCCGCGCGCGTACGAGGACCCGGACCGCTTCGACGTCGACCGTCCCTCGCCGAGGCATCTCGCGCTGGGACAAGGGATCCACTTCTGTCTCGGCGCCCCGCTGGCACGACTGGAGGGCCGCACCGTGTTCGAGGCGCTGCTCGGCGCCGGCCGCGCCTTCCACCGGACCGCGGATCCGGTCTGGGTGAAGCAGGTGACGTTGCGCGGCCTCGAAAGCCTGCGGCTCGAATTCGCCTGACGGATCAGGACTTGGGTGTCGCGAGTGTCGTGGGCCGGCTGCGGCCCCGCAGGGTGACGTCCTCCGTCGCCTTCCACTGCACGGCCTCCTCCTCGGCCGCCGACTCGATCGCCGTCCACGAGGCGAGCAATCGGGCTTCGACGTTCTTCGCCAGTTCGGTCAGCCTGGCGGCTTCGTTGACCGGGTCACCGATCACCGTGTACTCGAACCGCCGCGGGTCGCCGACGTTCCCGGCGACCACCTCACCCGTCGCCACACCGATTCCCGCCGGGCATTCGGGTACCTCCGCCGCGAGCCTGCGCGAAATCGCCCGGGCCGCGGACAACGCGAGGGTCGCGTGGTCCTCCAGCCGGACAGGGGCGCCGAAGATCGCCAGCGCGGCGTCACCGACGAACTTGTTGACCAGCCCGTGATTGCGGTCGACCTCGTCGACCACCACCGCGAAGAACCGGTTGAGCAGGCCGACGACCTCCTCGGGCGGACGGCTCGCGGCCAGCGCGGTCGAACCGATCAGGTCGACGAACAACACCGACACCGTACGGACCGTGCCGCCGAGTTCGGCCGACGTGCGCATCGCCTCGCTCGCGACGTCCTCGCCGACGTGCCTGCCGAACAGGTCGCGCAAACGTTCGCGTTCGGCGAGACCGACGGCCATCCCGTTGAAACCCGCTTGCAGCAGACCGAGTTCGGTGCCGTCGTAGACCGGGATCTCCACGGCGAAGTCACCGGCCCGGACCCGGCCCAGCGCCTGCTGCACCGACCGGATCGGGTTCACCACGGCACGCGCGGTGAACACCGTCACCAGCAGACCGAAGACCAGTACGACGAGGCCGAGCGCGATGACCGAGACGGCGAGTTTCGTGGTCGACACGTCGCCGCGCACCCACGCCAGCACCGCCGTGACCACCAGCCCGGCCACCGGCACCCCGGTGCCGAGACACCAGAACAGCAGCATCCGCAGATTGACCCCGCCGCTGAGCGGCCGGTCCGGCGAAGTGCCCGCGAGAGCGAGAGCCGCGTACGGCCGCAGGATGAACTCCCCTGCCAGGTAAGCGATCGCGCAGACGACCACCCCAGCGAACGCGACCACGAGCAGCTCGGTGAGCACGACCCGCGGCTGCACCAGCGCGGCCAGCACACCGAACACCACGGTCGCGACGCCCCACAGCACGGCCTGGACCAACGTCAGGCGCAGTGGGACGCGGAGGCTGGCCGCGCGCTCCTCGTCGCTCGGCGGACGGCCGTCGGCGGCCCAGCGCAGCGTCCGCAACGCGCCGCGGGTGCCCCACAGCGCGCCCACGACGACGGCGGAGACCACGTAGACGGGGACCGCGATCGCGGTCACGCGGACCAGGTCGCCGGACATCCCGGGAGCGGGCATGAGCAGCGCCGCCAGCCCGACCACGACCAGCGCGCCGATGACGTTGGTCGCGATCAGCGTGCCGGTGAGCAGCCCTTGGACGCGACGGCGCAACACGGCCGGGTCCTGGTCGAGCGGGCCGAGCAGCCAGGAGCCGAACGGCCCCTGCCCTCGGCCCCGAACAGAGGAGTCGTTGTCTGGTCGCACCCGTGTCCCGCCGTTCACCCCGGTTTGAGTGAACGACTGTACACCGAAGCGGACGCGGCCGTCAGCGGACGGTGCCGGAGCCGGTCAGCACCCGGGAAAGTTCGGCGGTGCCGTCGAAAAGCGCCCGCGAGCGCGCCGCGATCCCGGCGTCCCTGGCGGCGAGCGCGGACGCGACGTCTTCCAGCCGCCGGGAGCGCCGCAGTTCCGGCATCAAGGCCCGAAGCGGCGCGACGCGGTAACCGGCCAGCCGCAGCTGCTGCACGATCCGCGCGTCCCGCACCTGGGAAGGTGTGTACCGCCGCGTCCCCCGCCCATCGCGGCCGGGGACGACGAGCCGTTCCGTGTCCCAGTGCCGCAGGGTCGACGGGCGCACGCCGAGCGCCGACGCCAGCTCGGAGACGCTCATCGAGTCCGATCCGCGCACGTCTTCGATCGGTTCGCGGGAGATCACCCGGACCGCTTCCCTTGCCTCGCGGAGATCCGCGCGTTCGGCGTCGAGCCCGGCGTGGGCGGCGTCGAGGAGCGCGAGCACGTCGGGGAATGGATCCCGGTGCACGGCGCGGACGATCTTCTTGGCCTCGACCGGCCCCACCCCGGCGGCGAACGCGCGGTAGGCCAGCGCGGACCGCAGGTGGATCTCGCCGTAGCTCCGGTAGCCCGAGGCCGTCCGCGACGCGGCCGGGAGCACGCCGTCGCGTTCGAGGTTGCGCACCTGCTGGACGGAGTACCCCGCCAGGCGCGCGACCTCCGCCGTACGCATCGATTTGAGACTTGACACCCGCACTCCGTCGAAAACCCGCCCGAACCCTCCATGAGCACTTTAATGCCACGCTTGAGCACATGAACATCGAAGAGATCATCGGCCTCGTCTCGGGCCTCGACGGCGTCCTCACCCTCACCCCCGGCCCTGGCGACGAATGGCCCGAACTCAGTTGGGGCGACGCTTTCTTCTACTACTCCCCCGACGGTGTCGTGCCGACGAACGTCCAGCCCTTCGCGACGATCGTGACCAAGAACTACCCCGGCGACGAGAGCTCGCGGCTGGACCGCCACGACACGTTCCGCGTGAACGTCCACGCGGGCAAGGAGGAGTTCACCCGACGGCTCGGCCACACCCCCAAGGAGACGACCCCGGCCGACGCGGCCGTCACCGACACCCTGATCGCCCACCCCGTGTACGGGACCGCGGGTTGGCTTGCGGTGGTGAACCCGGCGTCGAAGACCGAACCGGCCGTCCGCGAACTGCTGGAAACGGCGTACCGGCTGGCTCGGGCCCGTCACGAACGACGGGCGGATTCCTCTCGCGGTTAACGGAACGAATATCGTGGGGCGGTGGGCCGGAACCTTCAACCCCGTGAGCGGCTCAGGCCCGTCGACCTGGCACGCGAGCACGGCCTGTCCACACAAGCCGTCCGCAATTACGAGGCGGACGGCATCCTCCCCGCCGCCGAACGCGGTCCGCAGGGCTATCGCACCTACACGCCACTGCACGCGCGAGCCCTGCGCGCGTTCCTCGCCCTCGTGCCAGGGCACGGCCACGCGACGGCGACGTCGATCATGCGGGCGGTCAACCAGGACGCGGTCGAGGAGGCCCTCCGGCTCATCGACGAAAGCCACGCCCAGCTGCTCGACGATCGCCGCACCCTGCAGGCCGTCGCGGCCGCGCTCCGCGATCTCGAGCCCGTGGCGCAGGAGCGGGGCGAGATGTTCGTCGGCCCGCTGTCCCGGAAACTCGGCGTCCGGCCCGCCACGCTACGCGATTGGGAACGCGCGGGGCTTCTGCGGCCCGAACGCGACCCGAAGACCGGCTACCGCGTCTACAGCGCGGCCGACGTGCGCGACGCGAAACTGACCCATCAGCTCAGGCGCGGCGGCTATCTCCTGGAACGGATCGCGCCGGTGCTCGAGCAGGTCCGCTCGGCAGGCGGCGTCGTACCGCTCGAGTCGACGCTGCGCGACTGGCACTCGCGCCTCTCGGCGAGGGGCCGCGCCCTGCTCTCCGGTGCCGCCGCGCTGGAGAGCTACCTCGACCGTAGCGGCGCGCACTGACACTTTTGCGCCAATGGCACTTCCGCGCAATTGAATACGCGGGCAATTCACGGTCTCCGCATACGAAAGTAGGTCCGTGATCACGGATCCTACTTTCGGCGCTACGGCATGCCGTACGGGCGCTCGTACTGTGCGTGACGTCGAGATGAACCGCCCGGTCCCCTGCGCTTTCCGAACATATTCCGGCGGTTCGTCGTTCCCTCCTTATCGAAGGAAATTCGCATGCGAATTCGCGGACCCGTCATGCTCACCCTGCTGAGTGTCTGTGCCGGAATAGGCGCGCTCGCCGTGCCGGCGACCGCCGCGCCGGTCACCGCCTACGACCAGACGATGCTCGAAACCCTCGCCGCCCAGCTCAAGGTCAGCCCGCTTCAGGCCGCCAAGAAGCTGGACCACGAAAAGAACCTGATCGCGTCGCTGGACAGCGTCAGAACCCGCGGCCTCCACACGGACGGCGCGTACTTCGACGACGCCGGCGCCCTCGTGGTGAACGCCGACGCCGGCTCCGCCAAGGAACTCCGCTCGGCCGGGCTGACCCCGCGCACCGGCGCCCGCGGCGAGAACGCGCTGAACGCCCTGTCCGCCAAGGTCGGCACGGTGATCGGCAAGGACATCGGCCAGGTGCAGGCCTGGGGTCCGGAACTCGCGGCCGACCAGGTCGTGGTCACCGTGCAGCCGGGCGCCGACAGCGCCCTCGTCCGCCGCCTCACGGCGCTGCCCGGTGTGTCGGTCCAGACCGGTGTCGCCAACGGGAACACCACGCAGGCCGACGTCATCGCCGGTCAGATCATGGACCTCGTCCCCGGCACCAACTGCTCGCTCGGCTTCCCCGGCACCACCAGCAGCGGCAACAACGTGATGCTCACCGCCGGACACTGCGTCGAGGGCAACCCGGACGTCCTGAACCGCAACGGCGTCCACATCGGCCGCGGCGTCGCCACCCAGTTCCCGTCGGCCGACATGGGCCTGATGGACATCGACGCCGAGGACACCGGCCGCGGCTACGTGGACACCCGCATGGGCACCACGGTCCGGATCACCGGCAGCTCGAAGGCGCCGGTCGGCACCACGCTGTGCAAGGCGGGCAACACCACCGGCTGGACCTGCGGCAAGATCACCGCGTACAACCAGACCGTCCGCTACAGCGGCGAAAGCGTCGCCACCACCGGGCTGGCGAAGTCGACCGTCTGCACCGAGGGCGGCGACAGCGGCGGCGCGTACATCGCGGGCAACACCGCGCAGGGCATGACCTCCGGCGGCCCCGCCGACGGCCACGACTGCGGCTGGAACCAGGGCTCCAACGCCACCGGTTCGTACTCCTACTACCAGCCCGTCGTGGACGCGGCGAACAAGTACGGGGTCACGCTGACCCGCTCCTGACACACGGCGCGCGATGGCCGGGGAGCGCCCGCTCCCCGGCCATCGTCGTCTACCGGGAACCGAGGATCTGCTCGCGCAGGATGTCCGCGTGGCCGCCGTGCTGAGCGAGTTCACGCAGCATGTGCAGGTACACCCAGCGCAGCGGAAGCGGGCCGCGACGGTTCCCGTGCAGCAGGTCGTCCAGATCGAGGGCGGCCGCCGCCTTGCGCGACACCTCGCAGGCTTCGCGGTACGCCTGCCGCACGGAGTCGATCGTGTCCTCCTCATCGAGGATGAACGACTCGTCGGGTGTCTCGGGGAGGCCGATCTCGGTCCGCGGGCGGCAGGTGACGGCTTCGACGAACCACACCTTTTCCACGAAGGTCGCGTGCTTCACCAGGCCGAGCAGGGTCGTCCGGGAGGGGACGAGCGACCGGCGGGCCTCCTCCTCGGTCAGCCCTTCCAGCGACTCGTCGAGCACACGACGGTGCTCGTCGAGGAAGACCTCGAACTGTTCGCGGAACGGGTGGTTGAGCACTTCCAGCGTGGACATGCGGGAAGCATCGCAAAGGTTCTCGATCTTGGGCAACTACTTCAGGAAGCCGACCAGCTCGGCGCTCACGAACTCCGGGTTCTCCTCGGCGAGCCAATGTCCCGCCCTCGGCACCTCGACGGCGCGAGCCAGGTCGGCGACGCGAGGCGCGAGGGTGGCCTTCTGCGGTTCGAGCAGTCCTTCCGCGGTCATCAGCAGAGTGGGTGTCGTGATGGGCCTCGCGCCAGCGTTCGCGGTCGCGTCCTGCCCGAGCGTGCGGTAGAGCTCGAAACCGCCGTGCAGGACCTCCGGCCTCGTGTAGGTGCGGGCGTACTCGTCGATCTCGGCGTCGTCGAACGGAGACGGCGCCCCTGGTCCGCCGAAAGCCGTGCCGGAGTAGGCGACCTGAGGATAGAACAGGGACAGGTATTCGCGGACGTCGTCACCCACGACGGCTTCGGGAACCGTCTTCTGCGAGTGGAAGGCGATGTGCCAGCTCAGGTTCCGGTAGGCCGTCGCGTCGAGCGCGGGGCCGGGCAGCGGCAGATCGAGGTACGCGAGT
Organism: Amycolatopsis sp. NPDC057786; assembly: GCF_042797905.1. Classification (NCBI taxonomy): domain Bacteria; kingdom Bacillati; phylum Actinomycetota; class Actinomycetes; order Pseudonocardiales; family Pseudonocardiaceae; genus Amycolatopsis; species Amycolatopsis sp. NPDC057786. The sequence continues at coordinate 53,942 of NZ_JBHVKW010000005.1, read as the reverse complement.
TTGGTGAGATCGCCGGGGAACTGCGCCGCGTACTGGAACGCGACCGCGGCACCGAGATCGTGCCCGGCGATCCGGACGTCGCGCAGGCCGAGCCGTCCGGCGACGAGGCCGTGCACATAGCGGGCGAGGGTCGCCTTGTCGTAGCTGGGCGGCGAGCCGGCGCTGTCGCCGAGGCCCGGCAGGTCGAGGGCGTACACCGTGAAATGTTCGGCCAGCGCGGGCATGACCCGGTGCCAGCCGTACCAGGTCTGCGGCCAGCCGTGCAGCAGGACGAGCGGGGCGCCCTTGCCACCGGTGACGTAGTGCATCTTCACGCCGTCGACGTCGGCGAACTCGTGCCGGAACTGCCGCGCGAACTCCGCGTCGCCGCGGGTGACGTTCTCGTGGGGCGGTGCGGCGGCCGGGGGCGAACCGCAGGCCGTCAGCAGGACGAGGGCCGCGACGAACGCGGCGGCTCGGTGGAACATGGGGTTCTCCGTTTCAGCGCCCGGTGGCGCCATCGATCAGTTCGCGCAGGATGTCGGCGTGTCCCGCGTGCCGTGCGGTCTCTTCGATCAGGTGGGTCAGCGTCCAGCGCCGTGATCCCCGGCGGGGCCCGGTCGCGGCGAGGTCGTCCCATGACGCGATCTCGGCGTTCGCCTCGGCGACGGTTTCCCGGTAGGCGGCGAGAATCGACGCCGTCGTGTCGTCCGGGCCCGGTTGGAACGTCGCCTTCCAATCGGTGACGCGGTGGCCGAGCAGCCAGTGGCGTTCGACCTGGGTCAGGTGTTCGACCAGGCCCAGCAGATTCGTGCCGGACGGCACGCCGGGCGTACGCGCCCGGTCTTCCGGCACCCCTTCGGCCTTGGCCATGACCGCGGCGCGGAGATAGTCGAGGAACCCGACGAGGACTTCCTTCTCCCCGGCGCCCGTCGAAGGTGGCCCGGCGTCGCGTTCGCGGCTCATCGCGCGGTCCGCCGGAGAACCAGGATGTGGTCGGTGACGGTCGCGGTCCGGCCAGCCGGACCGGTGGCCAGGCGTTCCGCCGCCTCCGCGCGGTCGATCGACCAGTCCGCCGGGTCGAGCTTCAGTTCGGCCGCCACCTCACCGGGAGTGGGGTACTCGGCGTCCTGGTCCCACGACCAGGGCGCGGCGGAGCCGTGGTCGACCACGACCAGCCGCCCGCCGGGATTCACCGAACCCGCGGCGGTGCGCAGGACGCGGGACCTGTCCAGGTCGAACGGCGTGTGGAAGTACTGCGCCGACACCAGATCGAAGGTGCCGTCGGGGAAATCCACGGCGAGATCGACACGGAGCGCCGTGATCGGCTCGCCGCGTTCCTGGAGTGAGCGCACGGCCGCTCCTGAGATGTCGACCGCGGTCACCCGCCAGCCTCGGGCGGCCAGCCACAGCGCGTCTCCCCCGGCACCGCAGCCGAGGTCGAGCGCGGCGCCCGTGGCCAGCGGCCCCGCGATCTCGGCCAGTCTCGCGTTGACGTTCGGCGCTTCGGCGACGCGCCGTTCGTAGAGTTCGTCCCAGAATTCCCTCGCGTTCATGACCGCCACCTTCGCCCCGGAGCAGCCGAATTGGCACGAAAACTTGCCGACCTGGCAAGATCGGCGACATGGACGAGACGGACGAGGTACTGGGCGCGGTCGGCCCTCGGTTGCGGGCGCTGCGCAAACACCGGGGCCTGACCCTCGCCGAGCTGTCGACGACGACCGGGATCTCGGAAAGCACCTTGTCGCGGCTGGAAAGCGGCGGCCGTCGGCCCACGCTGGAGCTACTGCTGCCGCTGGCCCGCGTGCACGGCGTGCCGCTCGACGACCTCGTCGGCGCTCCCCGGACCGGCGATCCGCGGATCCACCTCAAACCGATCCACCGGCACGGTATGACGTTCCTACCGCTCACCCGGCGCGCCGGCGGGGTACAGGCGTTCAAGATGCTCATTCCCAGCCGGGCCGAACCGGCAGAACCCACACCGCAGACCCACGGCGGCTACGAATGGGTGTATGTCCTCAATGGACGGTTGCGGCTGGTGGTCGGCGACCGCGACATGGTGCTGCCGCCAGGAGAGGCCGCCGAGTTCGACACCGCGCTGCCGCATTGGCTCGGCTCGGCCGACGGGAAGGCCGTCGAAACCCTCGTCCTTTTCGGACCGCAGGGTGAACGCGCGCACGTCCGGGCGCACTAGGGCTCGAAGCCCGCGCCCACCGACGTTGCGAAAGCCACTTTCACAACGCTGAAGGTTGCGAAAGTGGCTTTCGCAACCTTCCACCTTTGCCTCACCTCTCAGTAGAACCCGAAACGCCACTCACCACCTCGGCGACCGGAGGCGAAGGCGCCTTTCACTGCATCAGACGCGGCGAAGGGAGCCTTCATCCCACCGCCGGCCACCCGCGAACCGACGTGCAGGACAGCGCCTAAAGCCAGTCATGCTCACGGGCGTACCTGGCGGCCTGGTGCCGGGTCTGTGTCTGGGTCTTCTGCATGGCGTTCGAGAGATAGTTCCGCACCGTGCCCTGCGCGAGGTGGAGCTGGGCGGCGATCTCGGCGACGGAATACCCCTCGCCGGTCACCCGCAGCACCTCCAGCTCCCGCTCGGTCAGGGGACAGTCGTCGACGACGGCGAGCGCGGAGACGTCCGGGTCGATCCAGCGCTTGCCCTGGTGCAGGGCACTGATGACGAACGTGATGTGCGACGGCTCGGCGGCCTTGCTCACGAAGCCCTGGACACCGAGTTTGAGTGCCTTGCGGAGCACCCCGGGTTTCGCGTGCCTGGTCAGCATGAGGATGACCTGGTTCGGCCGCGTGCGGCGGATCTCCGCGACCGCGCCCAGCCCGTCCACCCCTGGCATTTCGAGGTCGATGACGAGAACGTCGGGTTCGTGCCGCAAGGTGGCCTCGACGGCTTCCTCGCCGTTCTCCGCCTCGGCCAGGACGGTGATCTCGCCTTCGAGCGGGAGCAACGCGGCCATCGCCTTGCGCAACAGGGCTTCGTCGTCGGCGAGCACGACCGTGGTCATCGTTCCTCCCGGCGGGGAAAGGACGCGGCCGTCACGAACTGCCCGTCCTGCTGTTCCACCGTCAGTTCACCACCGTCCGCGACGACACGTTGTTCGAGCGCGGCCAGCCCCCGGAGTTCGGGCAGCGGCGCTCGCTGGGCACCGTCGTTGACGATACTGATGCTCCATTCCGACAGCGTGATCCGCACGCGGGTCGCCTGCGCGTGGCGCAGGATGTTGGTCGTGGTCTCGCGCAGGACCTGGCCGAGCAGCCTGCCCGCTTCCGGATCTACGTCCGCCTCCCGGTTGACGCGCACGCGGATCCCCGCGGCCTCGAAAAGGTTCCTCGCGTTCTCCAGTTCGGCGGAGAGGTTGAGCCGCCGCTGGGCGTAGGCGAGTTCCTTCGTCTGGGTGATCGTGTCGGACACGAGCGCGTGGATCTCCCCCAGTTCCTGTTTGGCCCGTTCGGCATCGATGTCCACCAGCTTCCTGGCGAGCGCGGTCTTGAGCTTCACCACGTGCAGCGTGTGGCCCTGGATGTCGTGCAGATCGCTCGCGAACCGGACGCGTTCCCGGATCACGGCCAGTTCCGCCTCCCGCTCGCGCGACTCCTCGAGATCCTTGACGACGTCGTAGAACCGCTTGTTGGGGAACATGAGCCCGAGCACGACGGCCGTGATCGCCGCCGGGACGAACACGAAACCGACCAGCTCACCGGAGACGTCCTCGTGGGAGACCAGCAGCCTCAGCGCACCCACCCCCGCGACGTACGCGACCAGCGCGACCGCCGCCGCCACCCGGTGGCGGGACAATTGCGGGACGACGAGGCAACCCACGAGGAAGACGCCGAAGAACGACGAACTCCCGCCGGCCACCAGCACCGAGAACGGCCATACGGCCGCCGTGACGACCAGGCACGGGATCGCCACCCGCAGGACCTCGCCCGCCGCCCACCGCACGAAGGCGACCATGGCCGCCAGCACGCCCGCGCCAAGGACGACCGCGTGCCACCAGGTCCGCGCGTCGGACGCGACCACGATCACCCCGCCGACGACCAGCAGCGGGAAGAACATGGTGAGGTTGAGCCGGCGCAGCCTGCCCTTCGCCGGCTCGGTGTCCACATCAGACATGAGTCCAGTATCGGCCCTCCGCCGCCGCGGACGACAGTGACACCACGTCATATCCGGGCATGACGTGACCGCACTGGTCGGCCCGCGTCCGAGCGGCTGAAATCGTGCCATGACTTCGACAGCAATCGACGTTGACCGCCTCAATCTCAAGTACGGCGACTTCCACGCCGTGAAGGATCTGTCCTTCCAGGTCCGGCAGGGTGAGTTCTACGCCCTGCTGGGCACGAACGGCGCCGGGAAGACCTCGACCCTGGAAACCCTGGAAGGACACCGGAACCCGACGTCGGGCACGGTGCGGGTGCTGGGGAAGAGCCCGCGGGACCGCGCCGCCATCCGGCCCGAGATGGGCATCATGTTGCAGGAGAGCGGTTTCTCGCCGGATCTGACGGTGAAGGAATCGATCCGCCTGATCGGGAGCCTGACCCGGCGCACGGACCGGCTCGAACGGGTCCTCGGCATCGTGGACCTGACCCGCAAGGCCGGCACGAAGGTGTCCCAGCTCTCCGGTGGCGAGAAACGGCGGCTCGACTTCGCGACCGCGGTGTACGGCTCGCCGCGGCTGGTGTTCCTGGACGAGCCGACGACCGGTCTGGACATCCAGTCCAGGGACGCGCTGTGGGACGCGGTCGACAAACTCCGCGAGGACGGTTCGACCATCGTGCTCACCACGCATTACCTGGAAGAGGCCCAGCAGCGTGCCGACCGCATCGGCCTGATGCACCGGGGCACCTTCCACCAGGAGGGCACGGTCTCCGAACTCACGCGGACGCTGCCCGCCGTGATCCGGTTCTCCCTGCCGCCGTCGGCTCCGGCTCTCCCCTTGCAAGGCAAGCGCGAACACGACGGGAAGTTCGTCATCGAGACCTTCGGCCTGCAGAAGGACCTGCATGTCCTGCTGCGGTGGGCGCGGGACAACGCGGTCGAACTTCAGGACCTCGAAGCGGGCCCGACCCGGCTCGACGACGTGTTCCGTGCCATCGACAACCACTAGTCACAAAGGACTCTCATGCTTTCGATAGCCCGCAGCGAACTGATCCAGATCTTCCGGAACCGCTCCGTCCTGATCACGAGCTTCGTGATGCCGCTGGCCATTTCGGCGTTCTTCGTCTACCAGCACGAAGTCTTCGCCAAGATCGGCAGTCTCGGCTACATCGCGGCGATCGTGATGTTCACCGTATGCGCGTTCGGCCTCTACACCAGCGCGGTGACCACGCTGGCCTCGCGGCGGCAGAACCTGTTCCTCAAGCGGTTGCGCTCCACCGCGGCGGGTGACGCGTCCATCCTGGTCGGCCTGGTACTGCCGGTCACCGTGATCTCGCTCGTCCAGGTCGCGGTGATCATGATCGTGCTGGGCACGATCACCGGCTCACCCGCCGATATCGCCCTGCTGGTGGCGGCGGTACTCGCCAGCGTCGCCATGATGATCGGCCTCGGCCTGGCCACCGCGGGCCTGACGAACTCCCCCGAGCACGCCCAGGTCACCACCTTGCCGGTCAGCCTCGGCGTGATCGCCATCGCCAGCTGGGTCGGCATCTCCGGTACCGACGACCTGACCTTGCTCAAACGGCTGCTGCCCGGGGGCTCGGCCACCGAACTCGCCGTCAACGCCTGGAACGGCGGCGTGGCCGTCACCGACTCCTTGCTCCTGCTCGCCCCGACGCTGGCCTGGGTCGTCGTCGCCGTCGCCCTGGCGGCGCGGCTCTTCCGCTGGGAGCCGCGCCGATGACCGTCCGAAGTGGAGTGAGGCTTCTTCCCGTTCTGGTCGCCGCATTGGTGGCCACGGCGACCCCGGCCGTCGCGTCGGCAGCGCCGAAATGGGGGCCGTGCCCGGAAGAGGCGGCGGGCCTCGGACTGGAGTGCGGCACCATCCAGGTCCCGCTGGACTATCGCGACCCCGGCGGCAGGGCCATCGAGATCGCGATCTCGCGCCTGGCGAGCACCAAACCGGAGAAGCGCCGCGGCGTCCTGCTCACCAACACCGGCGGCCCCGGCGGCGAAGGGCTGGCTTTTCCGGCCACCCTCAAAAAGCTGAACATCCCGCAGGAGGTGCTCGACAGTTACGACGTCATCGGGATGGATCCGCGCGGGGTCCACAACAGCACGCCGGTGACGTGCGGGCTGTCCCCCGCGGAGCATCCGACCAACATCCCGACGTACGCCAGGAATTCGGCCGACGTCTCGACCGAGGCCCAGCGGGTCGCCGCCGTCGCCGCGAAATGCGGTTCCTCGGCAACCGCCCCGCTCCTGCCGTACATGACCACCGCCAACACCGCCCGCGACATGGACCGGGTGCGCGAGGCGCTCGGCGAGCGGAAGGTGAACTACTTCGGCATCTCGTACGGCACGTACCTCGGCTCGGTGTACACGTCACTGTTCCCGGAGCGCAGCGACCGGTTCCTGATCGACAGCGCGACCGGCCCCGGCGGCTGGGATGCTTCCTTCTCGCGCCTGTTCGGCCAAGGCGTCGAGGACCGCTTCCCGGACTTCGCGAAATTCGCCGCATCGAAGCCCGAATACGGCCTGGGCCGGACGCCGGCGGAAGTGACGGCGAAGTACTTCGAGCTCGCCGCGCGACTGGACAGGACACCGAGCCCGGAGGGTTACAACGGCCAGGTGTTCCGCCACGTCACGTTCGCCGATCTCTACTACGACACCAAGCTGCCGCATCTGGCCGAAACCTGGCGCGCGCTCGATACCGGGAAGCCCGTCCCTTCGCCTTTGTCCAGTGCGAGCTACCCGTCGGACAACTACATCGCGAGCCAGTTGCACGTGATCTGCAACGACTCCGACTGGCCGGAGGACGTCAGGACGTACCAGCGCCATGTCGCCGTCGACCGCTTCCGCCACCCGCTGTTCGGCGCCGCGGCCGCGAACATCACGCCGTGCGCCTTCTGGCCGTCCGAACCGGTCGAAGCGCCCGTGAAGATCACCGACCGCGGCCCGTCGAACGTCCTGATCGTGCAGAACCTCCGCGACCCGGCCACGCCGCTGGCGGGGGCACGGAAGCTGCGGCAGGCCTTCGGCGACCGCGCCAGGATGGTCACCGTCGACCAGGGCGGGCATCTGGCGTATCTGTTCAAGGACAACCAGTGCGCGAACGACCTCGCGACGGAGTTCCTGGTCGGCGGTGCGCGGCCGCGGGAGGATTTCGCCTGCTGATCGCCTGGGTCGTGACCGGTCCGTTCACACACCCGCACCGGCACGCCCGACGGCACGCGGCACGATCTCACCTGCAGACCCGGGTGGCGGGCTCCGCGAGACCGCCGAGGCACCATGATCGGGCAACGCCCCCGACCATGACCGGACCCCTCATCCGCGACTGTGTGGATTTCGGGACGTTGGATGACCCGAAAACCACACAGTCACGCATGACCAGTCCAGTCACGCAAGCCGCAGGGCGTTGCGCCGAGGTTGTCGATGCGGATCTCCCGCAATCAGTCGGCCAATTACGGGAGACAAGACCAAGCGCCCCGGACCGGAACAGAACCTTCCGGCCCGGGGCGACCCCCGGTTCAGCGGTCGCGTTCCTTGGCGAACAAGGACTTCGACCACACATACCCGACGACCGAGAGCAGGACGCACCACCCGATCGCGAGCCAGCCGCTGCTGCCGATCTCGGTGCCGAGCAGTAGTCCGCGAATGGTTTCGATGACCGGCGTGAACGGCTGGTAGTCGGCGAACCAGCGCAGCCACACGGGCATCGAGTCGGTGGGCACGAACCCGCTGCCGAGGAAGGGCAGCAACATGAAGACCAACGGCGTGTTGCTGGCCGTCTCCACGCTCTTCGCGGCCAGCCCCAGCGCCACCGACAACCAGGTGAGCGCGACGCTCAGCAGCAACAGCAAGCCGACGACCGCGAACCATTCGCCGACACCCGCCGTCGGCGAGAAGCCGATGAGCAGCGTGACGCCGAAGACCACGGCGAGGGCGATCGTCGTCTGGATGAGCGCGCCGACGACGTGCCCGGTCAGTACCGAGGCCTTGCTGATCGCCATGGTGCGGAACCGGGCGATGATGCCTTCGGTCATGTCCGTCGCCACGGAGATCGCGGTGCCGAGCGCGGCGCTGCACACGGTCACGAGCAGGATGGCCGGCGTGACGTAGCCGACGTACTCGGCTCTGCCGCCTCCGCCGCCGAGCCCGTTCCCGAGCGTGCCGCCGAAAACGTAGACGAACAGCAGCAGGAACACGATCGGCTGGCCGATCAGCATGAGGGTGAGCGACGGATAGCGTTGCATATGCCGGATGTTGCGGCGCAGCATGGTCGCCGAGTCACGCATCGAAAGGGACAGGGTGCTCATCGGGCCATCTCCTTGGTCGCGTCGGTCCGGTGGCCGGTGAGGCTGAGGAACACGTCGTCGAGGTCCGGCGTGTGCACGGTGAGGCTGTCGACGGCGACGGCTTCGGCGTCGAGGCGGTCGAGCACGGCGCGAAGGGCGGCGACGGTGCCGTCGGTCGGCACGCGGAGCGCCAGCGCTTCCTCGTCCGAAGTGGACACTCGAAGCACGCGGGTGGCGTCCCGCAAGGAAACCGCGTCGGGGAACTTCAGCTGCATGTGCCCGCCGGGGACGCGCCGCTTCAGCTCGTCGGGCGTGCCCAGCGCGACGATCCGGCCACCGTCGAGGACGGCGACCCGGTCCGCGAGCTGATCGGCCTCCTCCAGGTACTGCGTGGTGAGGAAGATCGTCACGCCGCCGTCGACGAGGTCCCGGATGATCTCCCACATCGTGCGGCGGCTGCGCGGGTCGAGGCCGGTGGTCGGTTCGTCGAGGAAGATGACCTTCGGGTCGCCGATCAACGTCATCGCCAGATCGAGTTTGCGGCGCATGCCACCCGAGAAGGTGGACGGAGTCTTCTTCGCCGCATCGGACAGCTCGAACCGTTCCAGAAGTTCGGCGGCGCGTTTGCGCCCCGTACGACGCGGCAGATGGTGCAGATCCGCCATGAGGAACAGGTTCTCCTCGCCGGTGAGCAGATTGTCGACGGCGGAGAACTGTCCGGTAAGACCGATTGCGGCGCGAACACCATCCGGGTCGCCGCCGAGGTCGGCTCCGGCGATGGTCGCGGCACCGGCATCCGGAGTGACCAAAGTGGACAGGATGTTGACCGTGGTGGTCTTGCCGGCGCCGTTGGGGCCGAGCAGTGAGAAGACGGTGCCGCTCGGGACATGCAGATCGATGCCGTCCAGGACGACCTTGTCGCCGTAGGACTTGCGCAGTCCGGTGGCGGAAATGGCCGGGTGTCTCATGGGAATTCCCTTCAGGAACGGTGGACGAGGATGTCGCCGACGGAGGTACCGGCGCGGACTTCGACCTTGTCGGCCGCGGCGCCGGGCTCCGTGCCGGCGGTCATGTCGTTGATGACGCGGCCGAAGCCGGTGTTCACGTCGAGCCAGGCCGCGCTGCCCTCGCGGATGCCGACCTCGACGTCCCCCAACGACGTCTCGAGGGTGAGCGTGCCCCGCGCGGCGTCGAGCACCCGGACCGAACCGTTGGCGGTCTTGGCTTCGACGCCGCTTTCGGCCTTGTCGACGGTGATGTCGCCGTTGGCCGAACGGACGCGGATCGCGTCGGCGGCGGCCCCGATCGTGGTGGGCCCGTTGGAGTTCTTGACGACCGCGGTGCCACTGATCGCGCCGACGTGCACACGGCCCGAGCTCGTGCTGATGTCGACGTTGCCGTCGGCGTGCTCCACGACGATGTTCCCGGACGCGGAATGCAGTTTCAGCTCACCGGTGCGGTCGAGGTGGATATGCCCGGTCCCGGACCGGTAGCGGCAGCCGCCGATCCGCCCGGTCACGGTCAGGTCGCCGAGCCCGGTGCTCCCCTGCACCCGGGAACCGACGGGCAGTTCGATGGTCACGTCGATCGACCTCGTCCGGTTGGAGAAGTCGAGCAGGCGCATCTTCGGCGCGCGGACGGTCAGGGTGCCGCCGGAGAATTCGACGACGGTCCGCTTCGCCGCGTCGACGTCGGAGTCGTTGTTCTCGTCGAGCGGGGCCACTTCGACGACCGTGTCGGCGCGGTCGCCGGCGACGATACGGACGTTGCCGACGACCGGCTCGAGGTCCGCGAGAATGGGTTCCGGGGTGGCGAAAGAAGGCATGGTTGTCCCCTCGAAGGTGGTGTGATCGGTGTTTGTGCTGGTCTAAAGGGTCTAGCTGACCCAGCCGGTGTAGCGCTGCGCGCCGCGACGACCGCCGCTCGGCGGGGCGGGCGGAGTGGCCGGCTCCGACGGGTTCAACGCCGCGGACGCGGCCCGCACCAGCCACGCGTTGACCGAACGGCCTTGCGCGGCCGCCGCCTCCTCGACGCGTGTCTTGAGGTGTTCCGGAAGCCGGAAGTTGATCCGGGCCGTCGCCCCTTCGTCCTCCGGCAGCGGCGCCGCCGGAGGCTCGGGCGCCGCGGCCGCGACAGGCTCGGCCTGTTCGACCGCGGGCAACGTGACGGCGAAGCTGGCTTCCCCGGCACGCAACCGGACCTCGACCGAGCCCGGCGCCAGGTCACGGGTGATCTCGTCCGACGCGGCGGACAGCGCGTCCAGCAGCGCGAGACGAATGGCCGACGCGAGCGGCGCGGTCAGGCGTTCGGCGAGCGCGCTCGCCTCGGCTCCCCCTGCCTCGGCGGCGACGGCGAGTTCCCGGCGAACGTTGTCCACAAAGGGCGTCAAATCCATGATGCCATCATGGCACCATAGTGGCGCCATGGCAAGGCCCAGATTGGCGCCACAATGCGCCAACGTGGCGTCAACGCAGGTCAGGGTCGTTTTTGCCCCTTCGACCAGTCTCCGCTGGCGGGGAAAGCAGGACGCTGGCGAACGCGTTGCCGGGATCGTTCACGGCGGGCCAGAATCGCCACGAGCCGCGCGGAAAGGAAGCGACCCGCCATCGAGTGTGGGGGTCACCCGAGGCGGGCCGCTACCCGGGTCCCACCGTACAAGAGGTCCACTCGCTCATGCGGGCAACGCTTTTTGTCCCTGCGGCTCTTGACAAATCGAAGATCCACAGTGGACAGAAGAGGGTATATGCGACCAGTCCGGGTGAGCGTCTGCGCACTGGACCCCATCACGAAGGCCGGAATGGTCGACCTCCTCGAGGCGCGCCCGTCCGTGCAGGTGGCCGGGGACAGGGCGCGGCACGAAACCGATGTCGTCGTCGCCGCGTTCGACCGGCTTTCCGGCGACGCGGTCACCGCGTTGCGTGCGGTCACCGCCGAACTCGGCAAGCCGATCGTGCTGGTGACCGACCGGATCGAGGAAGGCGGTCTCGCGGTGGCGGTGGCGTGCCGGGTGGTCGCCATCCTGCCGAGGTCGGCGATGACCGACTCCCGCGTCGTCGACAGCGTCCGTGCCGCCGCGTCGGGCGCCGTGGGCCCACCGCGGGATCTGCTCGGCAGGCTGGCCGAACACGCCGAGCGGTTGAACCGGGAGCTGCTCGCGCCGAACAGACCGGCCGGGGCGGCGCTCTCCTCACGGGAGATCGATGTCCTCCGCCTGATGGCCGACGGGTTCGACACGCAGGAGATCGCCACCGAACTCGCCTATTCGGAGCGAACGGTGAAGAACGTGATCTACGCCGTCACCGACCGGCTGCGGCTGCGGAACCGGTCGCACGCGGTGGCCTACGCGATCCGGGAAGGAGTCATCTGAGCCTGTTGGCGGAGCTGAAGGTGTACTCCGAAAAGTGGCAGGGCGCCTGACCCGCCGTCGTGACAAGGAAGACCACAGGCGCCCTGCCGACGTCGATCGCGGACGCGGGTTCACCACCAGGGCTCTGAAACCGCTCAGATGAGCCCCTCGCGCAGCGCGTACGCCACGACATGGGTGCGGTTGCGCAGATTGAACCGGCTGAGCATGCCGTGCAGGATGTTCTTCACGGTCCGGTCGGAGTAGGCCACTCGCCGGGCGATCTCGCCGGTGTCGAATCCTTCCGCGAGCAGCCGGAGCACTTCGGTCTCGCGTGGCGACAGACCGCTGAGCGTGAGCTCGCGGGGTTCGAGGACTTCCTTGTGCAGCCGCGAAATCCCGCGGAGCAGGCTGCCGAGCTGATCGGCGGGAAGATCGCCCCGGCCGGCGTGCGCGTCGGCGACCGCGCGCAGCAACCGCCCCGGCGTCGCCTCGGAGCGCGCGACGACGACGGCGAGCCCACGTTCCACCGCGGCCCACAGTTCGGCCTGGTTGGGCTCATCGGCCACCAGGACCAGCCGCGCGGACCCGGCCGGGATATGCCGCGGGTCGTTCCCCGCGACGGCGACGAGGACGTCGGCCTGCGCCGGGTCTTCGCGCAGGCTGATGCCGGGCCCGTCGCCGAGCGCGCTGCGCAGCCCCGCCCGCACCAGCGGATCGGTGGCGTGCACGGCGACCCGGATCTCCTCGGTCCGCACGACCGGGCGGACGGGCGTCGTCAAGATCGTCGACATGCCTTCCAGGTAACCGGCCCGCGAGAAGGCAGGACAAGCTGAAGCAGGGGGCAGCTTTTCGTCATCGGAAGCCTGCCGGTTGAATGGGCCGCGGTGGAGGCGAACGAGAAGCGGTCGGTGTTCGGCAAGCTCCTGCTCGAACACCGGCGGGCCGCGGGGTGGACGCAGGGGCGCCTGGCCGAGGCCTCCGGTATCAGCGTCCGCGCCCTCCGTGAGCTGGAACGCGGCCGCGCGCGGGCCGCCCAGCAACGCTCCGCCGAGGTGCTGGCCGACGCGCTCGGCCTCACCGGCGGCGACCGGGAGTTCTTCCTCACCGTCGCCAAACAGGGCCGTCGCCGGAATCCGGCACTGGCCGCCCAGGCCGCGGCGACCTGTGCGCTGCCCGCGCCCACCGCGGATCTGTCCGGCCGCGAAAGCGAGCTGGAGCAGCTGTCCGCGAAGGTCGCCGAGGGTGGTGGCGTGGTCGCGATCGTCGGGCAGGCCGGGGTCGGGAAGACGGCGCTCGCGGTGACGGCCGCGGACCTGTGGCGCGCGGAGTTCCCGGACGGGGGCTACGCGGTCGACCTGCGCGGGATGGACGAACGACCGCTGAGCGCCGGCACCGCGCTCGACCGGCTGCTGCGCGCGCTGGACGTCGCGCCGGGGCAGGTACCCGCCTCCGAAGCCGAACGGTCGGCGTTGCTGCGGATGCTGCTCGAAGGCCGGAAGGTCCTGCTGTTGCTCGACAACGCGGCCGACGAGGCGCAGATCCGGCCGCTTCTGGTCGCCGGGCCCGGTTCCCTCACCCTGATCACCTGCCGCCGGACGCTCGCCGGGCTCGAAGGCGCCCGGTGGCTCGGGCTCGAAACGCTTTCGGACGACGGCGCGACCGGTCTGCTCGCCAAGATCGCCGGCGCCGACCGGGTCCACGCGGAGCCCGCCGCGGCACGCGAACTCGCCGAGCTGTGCGGGTATCTGCCGCTCGCGCTCCGGATCGCGGGCAACCGGCTCGCCACCCGGCCGCAGTGGTCCCTGGCCCAGCTCGCCGACCGGCTGCGCGACGAAAGCACCCGGCTGCGCGCGCTCGCGGCGGGCGATCTGCGGCTGCGCTCCGCCTTCGACCTGTCCTACCGCGCGGTCTCGCCCGAGGCCCGGCGGCTGTTCCGGCTGCTGGCGACCGTGCCGGGCGCCGACTTCGGTCTCGAACTCGCGGCCGTCGTCTCCGGCGCGTCGCCCGCCGACGTCCGCGACCATCTCGACGAACTCGTCGACGCCAGCCTCGTGCAGACCACGGCGCAACCGGAGCGGCACCAGTTCCACGACCTGATCCGCCTGTTCGCCGAGGAACGGTTCGAGGCGGAGGAAGACCCGTCCGCGCGGGACACCGTGCTCGCCCATCTGCTCGGCAAGGCGGCGGAGGCGGCCAGGCTGTTCTACCCCAAGGCGCCGGAGACCGGCCGGTTCGGCTCACGGGAAGAGGCCGCCCGCTGGCTGGACGTCGAAGGCGGGAACTGGGTCGCCGCACACCGTGTGGCGGCACGGAGGGGTATGCACCGGGAGGTCAGTGACCTCGCCGTCGCGCTGCACTGGTACTCCGACGGGCGCAGCGCCCAGCGGCCGTGGTGGGAGATCTTCACGCTCGGCGCGGCCGCGGCGAGCGCGCTCGGCGACGCCGGGGCCGAGGCGAAGCTGCTCAACTTCGTCGGCTGGGCCGCCAACGTCTGTCTCGGCGACCACGAGCGCGCTGTGGTGGCGCACCGCCGCGCGCTGGACATCGCCGCCGGGATCGGCGACCGCGTCGAGCAGACCTGGGCGTCCATTTACCTCGGCAAAGTGCTGCGGTCGACCGGAAAAGCCGATGAAGCGTTCGAGTTCGCGAAGCGCGGGTATGAGCTGGCGGGCGAACTCCCGTTCTGGGACGGGCAAACGACAGCGCGGAACGTCTACGGACACGCGCTGCTCAACGCCGGACGGCATGCCGAAGCACTCGCCGTGCACCGTGCCGTGCTTTCCGACGCCGAACGGCTGGCAGGCGACACGTATCCCGATTTCCATCGGCTGCTGAAGGCCCTGACCCTGCGCTCCATCGGCGACGTGTTCGGTGATCTCGCCGAATGGCGGGAGGCGGCGGGCCACTACCGCACCGGCCGGTGGCTCGCCTGGGAAGGTGGTTTCGACGCGTTGGAGGCGACGTGCGCCTTCCGCGAGGGGCAGGCCTGGCGGGAGGCGGGCGCCTTCGAGGAAGCCAGGGAATGCCTCACCCTGGCCGTGGACCTCTCCGCCGGGCCGTCGTCCGGCGCGTTGCGCGAGCAGGCTTCGGCCGAACTGGCGCTCATGCCCGCGGAGCGCCGACTAAGCTTCGGGCCGACGGAGCGGGAGGGCCGATGACGGACGCGGACGGGCAGAGCCCGAGGGAGCGCTATCGCGACCAGGTGCGCGCGGAGATCAAGCAGCACGCGTGGGAGCAGATCGCCGCCGCCGGGGTGCCCGCGCTGTCACTCAACGCGATCGCCAAACAGGTCGGGATGAGCGGTCCCGCGCTGTACCGGTACTTCGCCAGCCGCGACGATCTCATCACCGCGCTCATCCGCGACGCGTACCGGAGCCTCGCCGACACCGTTCGCGCGGCGTTCGACGACGGCGCCGATCTGGCCGGGCTCGCCGTCACCATCCGGGACTGGGCCCGGAGCGACCCACAGCGCTACTTCCTCATCTACGGCACGCCGGTTCCCGGATACCACGCGCCCGAGGACACCACCGCCATCTCGCGACAGGTCATGGCCGTGCTGCTCGAAGCGTGCCGCGCGATCACCGTCGACAAGCCGGAAACCCCGTTCGACGAACATCTGGACGGCCATCGCGACTGGGCGGGCGACGATCCGGCCCCGTCCTCGGCGCTGCACCGCGCGCTCTCGTTCTGGACCCGCCTGCACGGCGTGCTCTCGCTCGAACTCGCCGGTCACTTCACCGGAATGAAGTTCGACCCCGACCTGTTGATCACGGACGAACTGGACGACCTCACGACCCGGTGACCCGATCGCCTTCGCAGTGAACCTTTCCCGCCCGCCGGGCGTCTTGCCCTGTGACGACGCGGTCGGCCGCGTTGACATACAACGTTGCATGGTTATAGGTTCTAAGCAAAGCAAGAGCCGTTAACGCTGGCGCTTCGGATGGGGACTTCGCCATGATTCACGGGGAGAAGATCAGCAGGAGGACCGACCGCGTCAGAGTCGCCGTGTACGCCCCGGATCTGCTGGCCGGGCTCGGCACGACGAGCATCCTCGGCGGCGACGAACGGCTGGACGTGCTGTCCGACACCGACCTCGGGCCCGCCGAAGTCATCGTGACGGTCGGGGATTCGATCGGCGACGGGGTTTTCACGTTCCTGCGCCAGGTTCGGGCCGCGTCGACCCTCGCCACGCCACCGAGATGTGTGATCGTCACCGACCACTTCCCGGTCCAGGTGCTGATGACGGCGATCGAATGCGGGATGGCCGCGTTGCTGCCGCGGCGCGACCTCGACGGCGAGCACCTGGTGCGGACGATCCTCGCGGTCAGCCAGGGCGCGGGCGCCCTGCCGCCGCGTTTGCAGGGCAGCCTGCTCTCCCAGCTCGAACGGATCCAGGAAGAGCTGCTGGTGCCCAACGGCCTCGCCTTGTCCGGCCTGTCCGACCGCGAGCGAGAGGTCCTACGCCTGCTGGCCGACGGCCATGGCACGGAGGAGATCGCCGCCAAACTCGCGTATTCGGAGAGCACCGTGAAGAACGTCCTGTACCGGGTGATGTCCCGATACGGCCTGCACAACCGCACGCACGCCGTCGCCTTCGCGTTGCGCACCGGCTCGATCTGACGGGGCTCCGTCCGGAAAGGACGGAGGGCTCGGTCACCGGAGATGAGCGCGGCCCAGCAACCGCTCGACCACTTCGGGAAGCGGCTGCTCCTCCGGACCTTCCAGCCACAGGACACGGCAGTGCAGCTCCACGCCGAGATTCGCGAGCAGATCCGCACGGCGGCCGAAGAACTCGAAGTATCCGGTCAGATTCCTGAAGGTCTTCGGCGACCCGTACACCGTGCTCCGCGACACCGCCGACCGCAGCAGGTCGGCACCGTCGTGGTCGGCGCCTCACAGAAGACCGGGCACCGGTTCGCGGGGTCGGTCGCGACCAAGCTCATCAGGTCCGGGCACTGGCCGGTGCTGGTGGCCCCCTGACGACCGGCCGCCGAGGAACGAGACGGCGCCCACCGCGGCGACGACGAGCGCACAACCCACGAGTTGCAGCGGAGTCGGCCACTGGCCGAGCAGGGCCGCCCCGAACAGGATCGCGGCGGCGGGTTGCAGCATCAGCACGGCGGACCCGCCGCTCGCCGGCAGGGCGGACAGGGCCTTGCCGATCAGCAGCCAGCCGAGCACCTGACCGGTCACGGCCAGCACGAACAGCCACAGCAGCGCCGACGCCGACGGAGTGACGTCGAGGTTTCCGGCGAACAGGCCCGAAAGGCCACCCACGCTCGCCGACGCCGCGGTCGCCGTGGCGAGCATCGTCGTGCGTCCACCGCCGTCGGTTCCGGCGCGGCGCAACAGGATCAGGTAACCGGCGTAGGCGACTCCCGCCAGCACCGCCATGACGGTGCCGTACCAGGGATCGCTGCCCGCGGCACCGCCGTCCGCCAGCCCGCCTGCCAGCGCCGTCCCCGCCAGCATCACCGGGATGGACAGCCAGAACGACCGAGGCGGCCGCTCGCCGAACCACAGCAGACCGGCCAGCGGGACGAGGACGACCTGAACGTTGACCAGCGCCGTGGCGACGCCCGCGCCGACGGAGAGGATCGCCTCGCTCCACAGCACCATGTCGACCCCGAGGAGGACACCGGCCAGTACGTGGCGTCGCCGAGCGGCCGGAGTGGGTCGGTGTCCCCGCTCCAGGGAACGCGCCAAGATCACCAGGATCGGCAACGCGAACAGGCAGCGGAAGAACGTCGCCGTCGTCGAGCTGACCCCGGACAGGGCGACGAGCGGGGCGGACAGGGCGATCGCGAGGGCGCCGAGGACTCCTTGCGTCCTCGGACCGATGAGGAATCCGTTGTGCCGCATGCCTTCGATTCGATCGCACGGCGGCGGGGAGTACCAGCGAGATCCTCTTACCCCGAGGGTTAAGCTCGGCTAATGAGTGGTGATCTGTCCAATGTGGAACGGCTGCGGATGCTGCACGCGGTGTGGCGGCGGGGGTCGCTCGCCGCGGCGGCCGAGCTGCTGCACGTGACGCCGTCGGCGATCTCCCAGCAGCTGACCAAACTGGAGCGGGAGGCGGGCACCGGGCTCCTCGTCCGGCACGGGCGCGGCGTTCGGCTCACCCCGGCGGGCCTGCTGCTGGCACAGCGCTCGGACCGAGTGCTCGCCGAACTCCGCGCCGCCCGCGCGGATCTGGACTCCCTCACCGGGGAGACGACCGGCGTGGTCGAGATCGGCGCCATCCCTTCCGGGGTGCACACGTTCATCGCACCGGCGCTCACCGGCCTCGCCGTCCGCCACCCCGGTATCGAGGCGCGGTTGCACGAAGTCGAACCCGAAGTCGCCCTTCCCGCGCTGGCCGACGGTGTCTTCGACGTCGTGGTCGTCGAGAGCTGGGAGAACCTGCCGCTCACCCGGCCGCCCGCGACCCGCTGGACCGAACTGCGCGACGACTCGGCGATGATCGTGCTCCCGGCCGGGCATCCGCTGGCGGGCGCGGATTCGGTGCGCGCCGAAGACCTCGCGGACGAGATCTGGGTCGCCTGGGCCCGGCCGACGCTGGCGAACGCGTGGATCCGCCAGACGCTGCGCGAACGCGGGATCGAACCGATCGTGCGGCATACGGTCAGCGGGTTCGGCACCCAGTTCGCCGTCGTCGCCGGGCTCGGCGCCGTCACGCTGGTACCGGGTATGGCCACCACGATCGCGCCGCCGACCGTGGTGTGTGCCCCGCTCGAACCGGCATTGCACCGGCAGCTCTACGCGGTGCAGCCGCAGGGGGAAACGCGGCCCGCTGTCGCCGAGTGCGTCACGGCCCTGGTGGAGGCAGCACGTTCTTGGGGCTCGTGAGTGGTAAGGACGGTTAGAACCGTCCTTACCACTCACCAGGCGGATCAGCCGCGACCGCAGAGGGCGTGGTCGATCACCGGGTCCAGCGGGTTCCCCGGCGGCGGTTCGGCACCCGGATTGAGCGGCGTGAGCGTGTTCAGCGAAACCATCACGCTGCGTTTGCCGTCCTCGGTCACGCCGTTGCCCGTCAGGTAGCCGGGCAGCGCGCCGCCGTGGCCCCAGTAGTCACCGCAGGAAGCGGTCGACTTCACCAGGCCGAGCCCGTACGCGCCGAGCCCCGGCGCGGGCACGGTCTTCTTCATCTCGGCCAGCATCGACGGCGGGAGCACCTTGCCGCCCAGCAGCGCCCGGAGGAACTTGTTGCCGTCCTCGGTCGTGCTGTTGATCGATCCGTCCGCTCCTCCGCCCATCGACGGATTCATCAAGGTCACGTCCACCCGTCGCCCGAGCCGCGGCGGATTCGAGCCCTCGACGACGAACCGGTCGTACCCTCGCGCGTGCGGGGCCGGGATGAACGGCGACGTGTACGGCAGGGTGGTCTCGCGCAGGCCCAGCGGACGGACGATCCGGTCGATGATCTCCTGCTGCCAGTCCCGGCCGGTCACCTTTTCGGTGATCATCCCGGCGAGCACGTAGTTGGTGTTGGAGTAGCCCCAGCTCTTCCCTGGCTCGAACGCCGGCGGTTTGCCGACCGCCAGCTTCACCGCCTCCGACGCGCTGAGCTCGTCGAACCGGTGACGCAGAAAGCCCTTTTCGGTGAAGAGATCGAGTTCCGCCATGTAATCGTGCAGCCCGCTGGTGTGCTGAAGCAGCTGCCGGACAGTGATGGCCTTGCCGTCGTTGCCGTTCCCGCTCACCACTCCCGGCAGCCACCGGTCCACCTTGTCGTCCAAGGAAAGCCGCCCTTCGCCGACGAGCTGGAGCATCGTCGCGGACAGGAACGTCTTGCTGAAACTCGCGATCCGGAAATGCCCGTCCCACGGCACCGGGGTCCGGGTCCGCAGATCGCCGTGGCCGCTGCGCACCTTGACGCTGCCCCTTGCCGTGCTGACCTCCACGAGCGCGCCGGGCGAACCGTTCACCACGAGCGTGTCGGCGTCGCGCTGCAGTGTCCGCTGCAGTTGTGGCGTCGCGGAGGCGACGGCCGGGGAAACGAGCGTTGCCGCGCAAACCGCGGCGATGACCACTGAAGTTCGTTTCATACCGGTAAAACTACGAAGACACCAGCGCATCGGGCATCGGCTTGAAGGACGACGCCGCCTCCCTCCCCGGTACTAACCGCCGGGCAGGGTCGTCTCAGGGTTCACGTCCATCCGGAGGAATTCGGTGACGCGGAGCAGTTTCGGCGGGCGGGTCACGCCGTCGGGGAACTCGTCCGCCCCGACGAGCCGTGGGGCGGTGAGGTCCACTTCCCGCCCGTCGATCCGAAGCCGCGCTTGCCCCGCGGTCAGGATGTTGCGCACCCAGTCCGCTTCCGGGCCGTACACCGGGACGAACAGGTAGCCGCCGTCGACGGGATGCGCGTCGAGCGGCGTGTGGCGGGTCTTTCCCGAGGTGCGGCCGACGTGGATCAGCACCGGGTACTTCCCGGCGGCGATCGCACGGGCATTGAACACCCTCTTGTTGACGTGGCCCCACCATCTCGGCATCGGCATCGGACTCTCCTCTCGATGGCCTTACACCCGTAAGGTTGGCTTACACCTGTAAGGTTGTCAACGTGCCGCCTCGCCGATCACTCACCAGGGACCGCGTGCTGAAGGCCGCGATCGAAGTCGCCGATCGCGGCGGTGTGGAGGCGATGACGATGCGCCGGGTCGCGCAGCACCTTGGCGTGGAGGCCATGTCGCTGTACCACCACGTGCCCAACAAGGACGCGATCCTCGACGGCGTCGTCGACGCGGTGTTCGCGGCGATCGAGTTGCCCGGCACCGAGGTCGCCGATTGGCGTGACGCGATCCGCGCGCGTGCCACGTCCGCACGCGAGGTCCTGTCGCGGCACAGCTGGGCACTGGGTCTCATGGACTCCCGCCGGAATCCAGGGCCGGCGACGCTACGCCACCACGACGCCGTCCTCGGCGTCCTTCGGCGGGCGGGATTCTCCCTCCCGATGGCGGTGCACGCAGTGTCGCTCATCGACAGCTACATCGGCGGATTCGTGCTGCAGGAGTCGAACCTCCCGCTGAGCGAAGACGTCCCGGAGGTCGCGGACGCCATCCTCGACACCCTGCCGCGGGACGAGTTCCCTTATCTGGCCGAGGTGATCACCGAGCACGCCCAGCGGGCGGGCTACGACCACACGAAGGAATTCGCCTACGGCCTCGACCTCATCCTGGAAGGTCTCGAAGCCCGCAGGAAATGATTCAGCGGCCCACTCCCGGTATCACGAGGGCCAGCCGCGCCACCGGCGGCAGCGGCGCCTGCGCCTGCGCGGCCCGGAAGGCCTGGATCACGAGCGCGGCGAACCGGCGGGACGCCGCCACCTGCGCGGCCGCCGAAGCGGCCTGGATCCCGTTGTTGGCCATGAGCATGAGGATCAGGTCGTCGAGGACGAAATCGGGGCGCAGTTTCCCGGCCTCCTTGGCCCGGCCTGCCAGCTCGGCGATCGCCTTGAGCGCGTAGTCACGATCCGCGGTGAAGTCCACGGCCTTGGGGAAGGCCGAGACGAAAGCCGCCGTGAAGCCGCGATCGCGCGAATGCAGCTCGCAGATCTTCTCGATCACGGAACAGAAACCGCGCCACGGATCCGGGTCGGCGAGGCCCTCGTCGACGACGGCGTGACAGGTGCGCATCTGCTCGGCGAACGCCTCCGTCGCCAGGATCTCCTTGGTCGGAAAATGGCGGTACAGCGTGGCGGGGCCGACTTCAGCGCGGCGCGCGACCTCCCGCAGCGGAACGTTCAGTCCCTCGGTGGCGAACAGCACGCGAGCGGCTTCGAGGATGCGTTCGCGGTTGTCCACGGCGTCGGCGCGCGGGATCCGAGACAAATGATCGGTCACCGCTCTCACTTTAGCCAAAACGGACGGGGGCGTCCGTTAACGTCCGGCGGACCAGTGATCAACGACCAGGAGACGAAATGCGCGCAGTCGAGATCCGGACGTTCGGCGCCCCCGATGGCCTCGCCGTGATCGACGTCCTCTCCCCCGTTCCCGCCGAGGGAGAGGTGCTGATCGACGTGGAAGCGATCGGTGTCGGCGGCGTCGACACCGTGATCCGCAGCGGCGCTCTCGCCGGTTTCGGCTTCCGCGAAGGATTCGTCCCCGGCAACGAAGTGGCCGGTACCGTCGCCGCGGTCGGCGGCGGCGTCGACCCGGCCTTGGCCGGACGGCGCGTGTGGGCGTTCACCGGCGAGGGTGGCGGCTACGTCGAAAAAGCGGCCGTGCCGGCGGAGAACCTCGTCCCCCTTCCCGGGAACCTGCCCGCCACCGACGCGGTGGCCATCGGGACTTCCGGCATGGTGGCGCATTTCGCGCTCGCCCACGCTCGTTTCACGGCGGGCGAATCGGTGCTGGTGCGTGGGGCCGCGGGCAGCATCGGGATCATGACGGTGCAGCTCGCGGCGAGCAGTGGCGCGAGCACCGTGTCGGTCACGACGTCCTCGGCCGAACGCGGCGCCCGCCTGCGCGAACTCGGGGCCACCCACGTCCTCGACCGGTCCGGCGAAGGGGACGGGCCGGCGGGTCACGACGTCATCATCGACATCGTGTCCGGTGTGGACCTGCCGTCCTTCTTCGACCGGATGAATCCGAACGGCCGGATGGTCGTCGTCGGCGTGGTCGCGGGCATGCCCCCGGCCGACTTCGGCGCGAAGCTGATGGCGAACTTCCGGAAGTCCCTGTCGTTCGCGGCCTTCAGCGCGGACTCGATCCCAGGGCCGGACCGGCGGGCGGTGACCGCGGAACACTTCGGCGCGGCGGCGCGCGGCGAACTGCGCCCGGCGGTGCACGAGGTGCTGCCGCTGGAGAAAGCCGTTCTGGCGCACCGGAAGATGGACGACGGCGAGGTGTTCGGCAGGATCGTGCTGACGCCGTAGGCAAGTCCATTGTGGAGTGCCGCTTCACCCGGTAGTGCAAATTTTCCCCATCGTGTGCGCCGTCGCACTAGGCTGCCCACTCGTGCCCGATCCGATGCCCGAGGGAGCCGGCTTCACGCCGGTCGGCCTGCGGCCGCTGTCCGGCGGCGAGGGCACCGGCGCCTACTGCGTGAACGACGCCGGGGTGATCGTGGGCGAGTCGGGATCGCGGCCGGTGCGCTGGGACCGCGATGGAGTTCCCACGCCCCTGCCTCTCCTCGACGGCTGTTCGGGCGGACGTGCGGTCGGCGTCAACGACGCGGGGGTCATCGCGGGTTCACTCCACGCCGGAGAGCACCTTCGGCCCGTGTGCTGGCGGCCCGGCGGCCGGGTGCGTGCGCTCGAACTCCCCGACGGCGCGATCTCCGGCACGGCGTGCCGGGTGAACGCACGCGGATCGGTACTGGGAAACGCGATGTGGCCGGGCTACCGCTGGCGGGCGCTGCGCTGGGGGCCCGGCGGCGAGACCGTCGAACTCGCCACTCTGCCAGGGGGCGGCGAGACACAGGCCCAGGACCTGAACGGGCTGGACGAGGTCGTCGGATCGGCCAGGAACGGCGCGGGCGTCCGCACCGCCGTGCGCTGGACGTCCTCGGGGAAGATCAGCACCTTGCCCCCGCCCCGCCGCGCGACGGCGTGCGGGATCACCGACTCCGGCGCCATCCTCGGCGACGGGGTCGTATGGAACCGCGACGGAGGCACCGTCCTGCTGACCGGCGAACCGGAGTTCTCCGCGGGACAGGTCGTCCGGATCACCGGAGGAGGTGACGCGATCGGCTGGGGCCTGACCCCGGACCGGCGCGGCATCGGCGCGCGCTGGGATCGCGACGGACGGCCCACCGTGCTCCGGCCCCTGCCTCCGGACGTCGCCAGTACGTGTTTCGACATCGACGAAGCCGGGACCGTCGTCGGCGAGTCCGTGAGCCAGGGAACGGTGCGGCCGGTGCGCTGGGACGCGGACGCGACACCTTTCCCGCTCCCGTCCCCGCCCGGTGTCACGGCGATCGTGGCCCAGCACATCAACGCGAGCGGCACCGTCATCATCGGCCACGGCCTCGCGGCGGACAGCTCCGTCTACCGGGGGATCGCCTGGCACCGTTCGTGAAGCCACCCGGTCAAGCCGTCGCGAGCTCGATCGCCCGCCGCATCGCCTCGTCCAGCGGAGTCCCGAGGCGGAGAGCCGTTCGCCCGGCGGCGAAGACCGCCCCCGTGGCCGCGCCGACCAACGCCGCGGCGTCGACCTCGCCGATCTCGCACGCTTGGCACAGCGCGGCCGAAAGCCGCTCCTGAGCGTCGAAGGCACGCTGCAGCATCGTCGCGCGCAACGACGGCACCGAAGTGATCAGGTCCAGCCGGATCCGCTCGGACTCGGCGGCCGGATCGCGGAGCCCTTCTCCCGCTTCGGCGAGCATCCCGAGCATCGCGCGCCGGAGAAGCCCGGCCGGTGACTCGCCCGCCTCGCGTGCGGCGAGCACGTCCAAGCCCACGCGCAGGATGTGTTCGCCGTCGCCGGTGAGGAGCAGGTCTTCCTTCGTCGCGAAATGGTTGAAGAACGTCGCGGTGGACACCTCGGCGGCCGCCGCGATCTCGGCGGTGGTCGTCCGGTCGTAACCCTGCCGTTCGAAGAGCCGGTACGCCGTCTCGATCAATACCTTCCGAGTACGCCATTTCTTCCGTTCCCGCAAACCCACCGGTTCGGCCATGACCTCAGCATACTGGATTGACACCAAAAGTAGAGCTACTCTAATTTTAGAGTCAATCCACCCAAGGAGGTCGACATGACCCTGGACGCGTTCCTCGACCGGCTGGAGTACCGCGAGCCCGTCCGGCCGGATCCGGCCACGCTCCGGAACCTGCACCGGGCGTGGCGGCTGCGAGTGCCCTACGAGAACTTCGATCTCCAGCTCGGCAGGAAGATCCTGCTCGACCCGGAAACCCTGATCGACAAGTTCACGCGTCGTCGCCGAGGTGGGCTCTGCTACGAGATGAACGGCGCGCTCGCCCTTTTGCTGAGGGCGGCCGGATTCGACGTGACCGTCGTGGAAGCGGCCGTCCTGCGCTCGACTCGCGGCGAAGGCCAATGGGGCAACCACATCGCCCTGCTGGTCGACGTCGGCGGAGAGACCTGGCTCGCCGACACCGGCATCGGGGACGCGTTCCTCGAGCCTCTTCCGGTGCGGGAAGGCACGTACCGGCAAGGAGACCTGCCGTTCCGGATCGAACGCGTCGACAGCGGGACCTGGCGGATGCACCACCATCCAGGCGGCACGGTCGACTCCTCCGACTTCCGCACCGAGCCCCGCGAGGTCACCGAGTTCGCCGGACGACCCGAGATCACGTCGCCGGACTCCCCGTTCGCCAAGGTGCTGGTGGCGCAACATCATCGCGACGGACGCGAGCTGGCTCTTCGCGCGCGCACGGTCAAACGCGGCGACGGCGACCGCCACACCCTGTCCTCTCTCGACGAGTTCGCCGAGACGCTGCGGGAGTTCCGCATCCCGGTGGAAGACTTCGGCGCCGGCGAACTGGCTGATCTCTGGGCCAAGACCGAAGACCAGCACGAGGCGTGGCTGGCCATCCAGGCGAAGTCGATCGACAGGGGTTGAACCCGCCCGTCCCGGGTATGCCGTGACCATGGAAGTCGACGCCGTGGTGATCGGATCGGGGCCGAACGGCCTGGTCGCGGCCAATCTCCTGGCCGACGCCGGCTGGGAGACGCTGGTCGTCGAGGCCACCGCCACACCCGGTGGCGCGGTACGGACCGAGGAGCTCACCGCTCCCGGTTTCCGCAACGACGTCTATAGCGCTTTCTACCCGCTCGGCGCGGCGTCGCCGGTGCTCGCCGGGCTGGAACTCGAGGACCACGGCCTGCGGTGGCGGCACGCCCCGGCGGTGCTGGCGCATGTGCTGCCCGACGACCGGTACGTCGTGCAGTCCCGCGACCTCGACCGCACCGCCCGTTCCGTGGCGGAGTTCGACGAACGGGACGCGGGCAACCTGCGGGCCGAATACGCGAACTGGCGGCGCCTGCGCGAACCGCTGCTCGACGCGATCGTGCGCCCCTTTCCGCCGGTGCGGCCGGGGGCGCGGCTGGTCAAGACACTCGGCACAGCGGAGTCGCTGCGACTGGCGAGGATGCTGACCTTGACCGCCCGCGGCCTCGGCAAGGAGAAGTTCGACGGCGAGGGCGCCCGTCTGCTGCTCGCGGGCAACGCCATGCACACCGACCTCGGCCCGGACCAGGCCGGGAGCGGCGTCTTCGGCTGGCTGCTGACCATGCTCGGTCAGGACGTCGGATTCCCGGTCCCCGAAGGCGGGGCGGGCTGTCTGACCGACGCGCTGGTGAATCGCCTGTCTGCCAAGGGCGGGGAGGTCGCCTGTGGCACGCCGGTCACCGAAGTGACGCTCTCGGGCGGCCGGGCCGTGGGTGTCCGTGGCGCGGACGGCCGAACGGTCCGTGCCCGCCGGGCGGTGCTCGCCGACGTCCCCGCTCCGGTGCTCTACCGGGATCTGGTCGGCGCCGGGCATCTTCCCGCGCGGCTGATGTCCGATCTGGACCGGTTCGTCTGGGACGACGCCACGATCAAGGTGGACTGGGCGCTGTCCTCGCCCATTCCGTGGAGCGCCACCGAAGTCGGCGAGGCGGGGACCGTCCACATCGGAGCGGATCTCGACGGCCTCGCCGGGATCGCCAACGATCTCGCCTGCGGGCGGGTGCCCCGTGACCCGTTCCTGTTGCTCGGGCAGATGACCACCGCGGACCCGGCCCGCTCCCCCACCGGGACCGAATCGGCCTGGGCCTACACACATGTACCGAGGGGCGAGCCCTGGTCCGCTTCCCGGTTGCGCCGCCACGCGGACCGGATGGAAGAGGTCGTCGAGAGGCACGCGCCCGGTTTCCGCGGCCTGATCGCGGGCCGGGCGATCGCCGGGCCCGCCGAACTGGAGGAAGGGAACCACAGCCTGGTGGAAGGTTCGATCAACGCCGGTACCGCGGCCATCCAGCAGCAGTTGTTCTTCCGGCCCGTCCCCGGTCTCGGCCGGGCGGACACCCCGATCGACCGGCTCTTCCTGGCGTCCGCTTCGGCGCATCCCGGCGGCGCGGTGCACGGCGCGCCCGGATCGAACGCCGCCAGGGCGGCCCTCGCCAGGGACGGCTGGGCCGGTTCCGTCTACCGCGCGACGGTGCGTGCCGCCCACCGCGCCGTCTACCGATGAAGATCGTCGTCACCGGCGCGAGCGGGAACATCGGGACCGCCTTGCTCCGGGCATTGGCCGGAGACGATCACGACGTGCTGGGAGTGGCACGCCGCCGCCCCGACACGTCGGCCGCGCCCTACTCGTCGGCCCGCTGGGTCGAGCAGGACATCGGCGCGAACGACGCCTGGCCGCGGTTGACCGAGATCTTCGGCGGCGCCGACACCGTGGTGCATCTCGCCTGGGCGATCCATCCGCGCGCGGACGATCCCGCGATGCGCCGGACCAACATCGCGGGCAGCGCGAACGTCCTGCGCGCTGCCGCCGACGCGGGCGTGGACCACATCGCGTGCGCGTCATCGGTAGCCGCCTACACCCCGGCCGGCCGGTGGGACGAGGTCGATGAGGAGTGGCCCTGCGGCGGGCTCACCGAAAGCGCCTACAGCGCGGGAAAAGCAGCGTTTGAGTCCCGATTGGACGAGTTCTGCCGTGACCACCCGGAGATCGGCGTGGCGCGGATCCGTCCGTGCGGTGTCGTGCAGCCGGACGCCGCGGCCGAGTTCTCCAGGTGGCTGCTCAGCCCACTGGCGCCGCCGTTACCGCTGGGCGGCAAGTGGCTGCCGGTGCCGTTGTGGCCGGGGCTGCGGATGCAGGTGGTGCACTCCGACGATGTGGCACAGGCGATCCGGGCGATCCTCGACCGCCGTGCGACCGGCGCGTTCAACCTCGCCGGCGAGCCCGTCCTCGACAGCCGCGACCTCGCCGCACTGGCGGGCGGGTTCCGGATTCCCGTACCGCTGAGGCTGCTGACCGGACTGGCCTGGCCGAGCTGGCGCCTCGGCCTGCAACCACTGCATCCGTCCTGGCTCCGGCTCGCCGACCGAGCGTCCCTTGTGGACACGCGGCGCGCACGGGAGGAACTCGGCTGGCGACCTCGCCACGACGCGGCGGCCACGATCAGGGAGTTGCTCGCCGCCATCCGCGCCGGACGACGAGGCGACAGCCATCCCCTCGACCCGCCGCGCGACCGGATCCGGCTCGGACGGCCGAGCCATCAGGATCAGTCCGGTGGTTGAGCGGCCGAAAGTCCGTCCTCAATCGGCGGCCTCGCGGCCCATGGCGAGATCCGCGAGACGCCGCAGGGATTCCCGGTTCCGCGGCACCAGGAAGACCGCCTGCGCGGCCTCCGGCAGCACGCGGCCAGGCCCGCGGGTCGCGTGCTCGGACATCAGGATCTCCGTGGTCCCCGGCGAGGTTTCCAGCAGTTCCAACCGGATCCGCGCGGTACCGAACGGCCAGGCCCGCGCCTCGAGTTCGAGCAGCCTCGGCGGGTCGACGGCGTGCACCTTGGTGACGTCGTCGAGCAGGAGAGGCCAAGACCCGACGCGGTGATGGATCCGCGTCCCCCGCGCCGGCCAGCCCTTGTCGACGTCACGGATATGGGAGGCACCCACGACCCAGGCCGCGTAGGTCCAGCCGTCGGCGAGCACCTCGAACACGCGCTCGGGAGAAGTGCCTACCGTCATCTTCACGTCGACCATGAACCCACGCCCTCCGGCTCGCCTCACCCGGGCCGGATACCCCGCGGCGGCAGGGGTAAACCCGTGCCGCCCCGCTGATGGCGAGTTCAGTCGCGCCAGCGGTTGTTGAGGAAGGCGTCGTCCTCGTCGTCCGCCGGTGCCGGGCGTGCGCGGGGGGCGCGCCTGGGCGTGTCCCGCCCCGTGCGGGCAGGCGGCTCCGACGCGAACGGAGCCGCCATGTCCACCGGGGCGTCTTCGAACGGCGACGGCGCCCCAGGCTGCGCGTGCGACCGGTCGGTGCTCCAACCGGATTTCGTCTTGCGCTGCCCCAGCTCCCGCCGGTGTTCGACGTACCGCTGAGCGGTCTGGACCTGCTTGGTCATGAACTCCTGCGAGCTCGCCTTGATCTCGTCGGCGCGCTTGTCCCGCAGCGCCCGGCGCTCCGACTGCTCGCGGACCAGGCCGTCCAGGGTCGCCTTCATGGTGGCGGTGTCATCGGCGCTCATCAGTTCTCCCCTGCCCCGGCTCACCGCTTGCGGGTGACCGACTGATCCTCATCGTCCAGCAACGAACCGGTGATCCGGCCGGTGGGTTCGTTGATCTGGTCGAACACCTCGCCCTCGATCCGGTACGCGCGGTTGGTCCGTTCCTGATCTCCGCCCTGGCCGCCGGCTCCCCCGGCGCCCATACCCATCGGCGGCATCGCGCCGCCGCCGAACGACTGTCCCGAAGTGCTGCCCATCGGAGCCGACGGGGCACCCGAAGCCACGGGCTGCGGCTGAGGTGTCCCACCGCCACCGGTGTGCACGCCTTCGCTGAGCGACTGGCCTGTCGCAGGGCTCGCGGTTTCGAAGGGCATCGACGGCGCCGACGCACCACCACCGCCGCCTCCGAAACCACCACCGCCACCGCCGCCGGTGTCCCCGGCGCCGATGCCGATCCCGTCGGGGACCGTTCCGCCACCTACGTGCGGAGTGAAGGCCGGCTTGGAGTCGGGCTGCGCCGTCCCGGTGACGGGCGTCGCGGGATGCGCTGCCTTGTCCGTGGCGGGCTTGTCCTCTCCGGGCTTGTCCTCTCCGAGGGTGTACGTGGTCGGCTTGCCGGTGCCGTCGTCGACGGTGACGACCGTCGGCCCGGACGGGCCGTCGGGGCGTTCGGCGGTGATCTTCACATCGCCGTCCTGGATGTGGATCTTGCCGTCCGGCCCGGGACGATGGACACCGTCCTTGTCCGGCTTCCCGTCGTCCGAATCCGGAGTGGAGCCCAGTTTGGACTCGTCACCGGTCCAATCGAGCTTGAAGTCCTTGGCGGGCCCGGAACCGTCCCCGACCTTGATCTCCATCTCGCCGTCTTTGTCCGGCTCGGTCATCTCGAAGGTCGTGTCGCCCTGCTTGACCTTGAGAGTCTCGCGTTCGCCGTCTTCGGCCTTGTCGCCGTCCTCGCCGGGCTTGTCACCGGTCAGCTTGTCTTCGCCGGACAGCTCGTCGCCGAGTTTGTCCAAGGCGTCCGACGCCTTCTTCTTCGCCTCGTCGGCGGTCTTCTCGCCGTCCTTCGAGTCGGTGTCGCCCATACCGCCGGGAGCGTCGCCGAGCTTGTTCAGCGCGTCGGAAGCCTGCTTTTTCGCCTCTTCACTGGCCTTTTCGGCCGCTGCCTTGGCTTCGGCCGCGGCATCCGTGTTGCCACCGCCACCGGATCCGCCGCCCGGTCCGGAGCCGCCGGAACCGCCGAGATCGGTCCCGGTCGGACCGTCGCCCAGCTTGCCCAGCGCCTCGGACGCCTGCTTCTTCGCGTTCTCCGCCGCCGCGGCGGCCTGTTTCTTCGCCTCTTCGGCCGCGGCCTTCTGCTCGTCGCCGTTCGACGGCGGCGGGGTCGAACCCGAGGGTGCCGTCTGGTCCTTGTTCGCGTCCGGCCCACCACCGGAACCGCCCGGCGCTCCGGAGCCGCTCTCGGGAATCTTCACGTCCGGGACCGGCGGGGGTTTGACGTCGCCCGTCGGACCGGTACCGCTTCCGCCAGGACCGGAACCACCCGCGCCGGGGCCACCACCGGGACCGCCGCCGGAGCCGCCCTCGGGACCACCGCCGCCCGGTCCACCGCCGGTGCCGCCGGTGAAGTCCGGGCCCTGGCCCGAACCGCCGGGACCGCCGGTTCCCGAGCCGCCAGGACCACCACCCGTGCCACCCTGGCCACCGGTGAAGTCGGGGCCCTGACCGCCGCCCGTGCCACCAGGGCCACCGGGCCCACCGCCCGTACCGCCGGCACCACCCGCGCCGCCCTGGTCACCCGCGCCTTCGAACTCGTTCTTGACCTTGCCCATGACCTTGTCGAGCTCGTCGTAGGCCTGGTTGACGAATTCCTTGGTTTCCTTGCAGGACTTGGCGAATCCCTCGTAGATGATGGTCCACATCTCGGGGATGAACTGGTTCTGGATCCACTGCTTGGCGAGGTTCTGGCCCGCCTTCTTGAACTCGTCGTCGTCGCAGCAGCCGTCGTTGTTCAACTGCTGGACCAGATTGGAGCCGAAGTTGACGTCCATCCAGCCCGCGATCGCGCCGAGGTCCTCCTTGCCGCTCTTCTCGCCGGCGGCGATGGCGATGACCTTCTGCGCCATCGCGAAGTCCGCTTTGCCGACGATCTCCTTGTAGAGGTCGACGACCGTGTCGGCCTTGCCCTTGCACAGTTTGAACACCGTGGCGGTGGTGTGCAGCGTCGCTTCGCTCGCGTTGTCCAGCGTCTGCGAGAGTTTCTTGGCTTTCGGGAGGATCTTCTCGTTGTAGTTCTCCGAGGAGGCGTCCGCGGCCTTCCCGGTCCAGGTCCCGTAGAGGGTGTTCAGCTGGGAACCGGTGTCGTCGATGGCCTTCTGCACGGTCTTCGAACCGGTCTTGAAGTGGGCGGCGTCGTCGACGAAGTTCTTGAAACTGATCCCGCGCTGCTCGTCGAACGGCTTCTTGATGTCCTTCTCGAAATCGAGCGCGCGAGAGGTTCCACGGCAGTCTTCCGGGACCTTCGCCAGCAGCGAGCCGAAGGTCTGGAAGACCTTGAGCGCGGGCTCGGCGGCGTCGAAGATCTCGTCCGACGTCTTGGTCCCGGCGCCCTCCGCCGTGGGTTCCTTCGCACCGTCCAGCTTCTTGCCGCCTTCGTCGACGGCCTTCGTCTCTTCGTTCTGGGTGAAGCTGGCCTGATCTCCGGCCTTCTTCGCGTCGTCGTAGACCTTGTCGATGTCGTCCGAAGCCAGGAACGGGACGGCGTTGTAGGACGCCGCGTACTTTTCGGCTTCCTCGCGCTTCCGCTTGATGTCCTCCGGCTCCTGGTCCGCCGACCACGGCGGGGGCGCCGGATGCGTCCGCAGCCACGAGCCGATGAGCTTGGTCTTCTGCTCGGCGGGGACGGCGGGGTCGTCGAGGACGGCTTTGACGTCCGTCCAGGTGGTTTCGTCGGCCACTAGAGCATCCCCGTCTCGGTGATCTTGTTCGTCTGCTCGTCCTCGTTGGTGCCGTAGGCGGTGCCGGCGGTACCGAGGTTCGTGCCGAACGAGCCGAGCGTGGTGCTGTACCCCTGGACCGACGCCCACAACGCCGCCACCCCGTCGGTGTACTTCTTCGCGTGGTCGCCGTGCGCCTGGCCGAAGCCCGCCGCGTTCACCGGTGTGCTCGACAGATCCGGGTTGTCTTCGAGCAACTGTTCCGTCAGCTTTCCGATGTTCTTCGACGCCGATGAAAGCGCATCGGTCGCCGCGGTGAAGCCCCCGCTCATTCTTTTCAGCGCCTTTCGTCGGATCCGTCGGCCTTACCGCCGAGTGCCTCTGCGAGCACTTCGGCCACCGACCCGATGTCGGTGAACCGGTCCAGCTGGTCCAGATCAATCCTCACGTCGTGGTAGATCTCCAGCGCCGACAGGAGTCTTATCCGTCCCTTGGAGTCGATACCCAGCTCTTCGAGCGGCGCGTCGGACTCGATTTCGGCGGGATCAAGCCGAAAAGTCTCACTGACGACCTTCACGACCTCCGCGCGGTGATCACCCACGGCGCCGACTATAACGCGCCCTCGCCGCGGCCCGCGCGACCTTGCCACTGGAAGTGCGCGGAAGGTCACCGGAAGGAACCAGACGTACCGATCGCAACGTCAGATCATGTTCACGCGAAACCGCGCGCAATACCACTCTCGTCACTTCTTTGACATCCGCTTCGGCGTTCTTTGCCCATTCGGCCACCAACATCGCCCCTTCTCCCTTTTCGTCCGTGACACCGAACGCGGCGACGCGGTCGCGGCGGATCGCCGGATGCGCCTCGCCGGCCACCGCCTCGATGTCCTGCGGATGGAAGTTGCGGCCGTCGATGACGATGAGATCCTTGAGCCTGCCGGTGATGTAGAGGTCGCCGCGGTGGACGACGCCGAGGTCGCCGGTGCGCAGCCAGCCGCCGGTGCCGTCGAGTTCGCCGCCGAACGCGGCGGCGTCACCACGGCCCCAGTACCCCGCAGCGACGTTCGGCCCGTGGATCCAGATCTCCCCGGCCAGGCCGTCGGGCTGCGCCACCCCGTCCCGGACGATCCGGACCCGTTGGCCGAGTGGACGGCCGACCGAAACGAGTTCCTGACCTTCCGGCACTTCGACCGCCCGGCCCTGCGCGAGGGCTTCCCGATCGAACACCGCGCCCCGCGGCCCTTCCGCGCCCGCGCTCGTGACATACACGGTGGCCTCGGCCAGGCCATAGGACGGACGGTGGGCCTCCGCACGGAATCCGTGCGGCCCGAAGGCTTCCAGGAAACGCGCGACCGTGCGAGGCCGCACCGGCTCGGCGCCGTTCAGCGCGACCCGGACGTCGGAGAGGTCGAGGTCGTCTCCCACTTCTCCGGCCGCGTCGACGGCCAGATCGAACGCGAAGTTCGGCGCGGCGGTGAACACGGCCGGGTGATCGGCGAGCTGACGAAGCCATCTCACCGGACGGTGCACGAATTCGGCGGGCGACATGAACACCGATCGCGCCCCGGCGTGGACCGGCAGGCACAGCAGCTGGATCAGGCCCATGTCGTGGAAGAACGGGATCCAGCCGGCGCAGGTCGTGCCCTCGTCGACGGCGTAGGCCCGGCTCGCCTGCCAGCAGGCGGCGGCGACGGCCCGGTGCGGGATCACGGCACCGGCGGGATCACGGGTCGACCCGGACGTGTACTGCAGATACGCGGGGCTTTCCGGTGCCA
Source organism: Amycolatopsis sp. NPDC057786 (assembly GCF_042797905.1). Classification (NCBI taxonomy): domain Bacteria; kingdom Bacillati; phylum Actinomycetota; class Actinomycetes; order Pseudonocardiales; family Pseudonocardiaceae; genus Amycolatopsis; species Amycolatopsis sp. NPDC057786. Next base: position 20,372 of record NZ_JBHVKW010000005.1, on the reverse strand, counting down.
CGGGAAGCGGATCGGCCCCCGGCCCGGAAAGTTCGTCGACCACGATCAGGTGGTCCGGTGTGCCCGCTTCGCGCACCTTCGCGGCGGCCGCAGAAGAGGTCAGCCAAATCCGTGCGCCGCTGTCCTCCAGCACACCGGCGAGCCTGGCACGCTGGGAAGAACTGCCCGGCGCCATCAACGGCACGGCGACCAGACCGGCGGCGAGCGCGCCGAAGAACGCCAAGGGATAGTTCAGGTCCTGGCCGGTGAGTACGGCGACACGATCACCCGGCCGTGCGACCCCCTGCAGCGCGCCCGCGACCACTCGCACGCGCGAGACGAACTCCGCCCAGGTGACGGTGCTGTCCACGCCGGCGCTGTGATCCTGGTGCGTGAACAGCGGGCGCGGGTCGGCTTCACGAGCGAACAACCGCTCCACGATCGAGGTGCGCAACACCTGCTCCGGCACATCCTCCGGTGACGCGGTCATACCCGGCAACGTACTGGAACCGCCGCGAGAGCGCGCGGAGGGTTCACCCCACTGTTCGTCCTAAGTAGACGATGACGGGCGCGATCCGCCGGAATTCGCTCTTGTGAATTCCGGACAGAAGACCGGACATTCCTCGCTCTTTCCCGGACCTCGGCCGCACACTCGGCGGGCAGTGTGTTTCTTTCCCCCGGCCTTGGAGGACTAGACCATGCGTCGAAGAATCGCTCTGGCAATCGGTGGCGCCGCCGTCCTGACCGCGAGCCTCACCACCGCCGCTCTCGCCCCGGTCGCGCAGGCTTCCCCCGGATTGATCGCCGCCATGCAGCGGGACCTGGGGCTCACCGCCGCGCAGGCCTCGGCCCGGCTCACCCAGGAGATGACCGCGTCGCGGGTGCTGCCCGCCGCCCAGCAGGCCGCAGGTGCGGCGTTCGGCGGGGCCTGGTTCGATCCGGCCCGCGGCAAACTCGTCGTCGGGGTGACCGACCCCGCCGCCGCGTCCGCCGTCCGGCAGACGGGCGCCGAACCCACCGCGGTCGCGATCAGCGCGGCCCGGCTCGACGCGGCCAAGGCCGAAATCGACAGGTCGGTCAAGACCGAGCCCGCCCCCGCCGCCGTCAGCGGCTGGCGCGCCGATCCGCGCAGCGGCAGCGTCGTGGTCGCGGTGCGGCCGGGCGCGCACGACTCCGACGTCGACGACTTCCTGGCCAGGGCAAGGAAATCCGGACCGGTCACGGTGGTCACCGCACCCAAGGCCGAACCGTTCGCGGCGGGCACCGTCGGCGGAGACCCGTACTACATCAACGGGAACACCCGCTGCTCCATCGGATTCTCCGTCCACGGCGGATTCGTCAGCGCCGGCCACTGCGGCGGCACGGGTAGCTCCGTGGTCGGCTGGGACGGCTCGGCGATGGGCAACTTCGCCGGTTCCTCCTTCCCCGGCAACGACTACGCCTTCATCCGGATCGGCAACGGCTGGTGGACCGCGCCGGTCGTCCTCGGCTGGGGCACCGTCAGCGACGCGCTCGTCCGCGGCTCGTGGGTCGCGCCGGTCGGCACGTCGGTGTGCCGGTCCGGTTCGACGACGCATTGGCACTGCGGCACCGTGCTGGGGCACAACGAGACCGTCAACTACTCGCAGGGCGCGGTGCACCAGATGACCCGCACCAACGTCTGCGCGGAACCCGGCGATTCCGGCGGTTCGTTCATCACCGGTGACCAGGCGCAGGGAGTCACCTCCGGCGGCTGGGGCAACTGCCGCTCCGGCGGGGAAACCTGGTTCCAGCCGGTGAACGAGATCCTGCAGAACTACGGCTTGTCCCTCGTCACCGCGTGACGTCCCGTGAAGGCCCCTTTTTCCTCGGCTGAGCCGAGGAAAAGGGGCCCTTCATGAGCCCCTAGCCGATAGCCGGTCCAGTGCCGCACGGCCGTCTTCGGTCATGGCTCGATAGATCACCAGCCGCTGGTCCTGATCCTCGAGCGGCGTGAGCACTTCGTAATGCAGGTCGAGCACGCCTGCCTCGGGATGCCGCATCACCTTGCGTCCGCGGCCGTTGACCTTGACGTCACGTTCGGCCCACAGCCGAGCGAATTCCCGGTCGGCGGTGAATTCGGCGATGAGGTCGGTCAAGGCCCGATCGTCCGGATGCGCGGCCCAGGCCGCGCGCAGATGGGCGATCCCCTCCCGTACGACACGTTCACGGTCCGCGTAGAGCTCGCGCACCTCGGGATGTTTGAGGCACAGCCACATCGCATTGCGCCGCGACGGCGGCAACGTGGCGAAATCCACCAGCAGCCTCGCCATTTCGTCGTTCCAGGCCAGGATGTCGTAGCGGTGGTTCATCAGCATGGCGGGCAGCGGCGACAGATCGGCGACCAGCCTGGCCAGCGGTGGCGCCGCCGTGGTGGCGAGCTTGTCGGCGTTGCGGGGGCGCCGCCGGGCCAGGTCGAAGAGGTAGGCACGTTCGTCGGGGGCCAGGCGCAACGCCCGCGCCAGCGCATCCACCACGTCCGCCGAGGGACGCAGCCCGCGCGCCTGTTCCAGCCGCACGATGTAGTCGATGCTGACCCCGGCCAGTTCGGCGACCTCTTCGCGGCGCAACCCGGGGGTCCGCCGGGACCGACGGCGTGACGGCAGGCCGAATTCGTCGGGATCCAGGCGTTCACGCCGGGTCCGCAGGAACGCGGCCAGCTCCTGCGTCGTGTCCACGGTGCGGGTCGTCATGCCCGGTCCAACAGCGAGGGTGGGACCGGTGTTCCCAGGATGTCTTCTCCCTTACCCCCTGCTCGCGGCGGTCGCAGACTCCTCTTCGACACGGATCACGGACACAGGAGGACACGATGTCGCTCACCCTCGACACCTACCGGCTGCTGGGCCGGTCCGGGCTGCGGGTGTCGCCGCTGGCCTTGGGCGCGGCGACTTTCGGCACCGAATGGGGCTGGGGCGCGGAACAGGACGAGGCCCGGAAACTGTTCGACACCTACGTCGAACGCGGCGGCAACTTCATCGACACCGCCAACACCTACACGAACGGCAGCTCCGAACGACTGCTGGGCGAATTCGCCCGTGACCACCGCGAAAGCCTTGTGCTGGCGACGAAGTACACGACCCTGCGCAGGCAGGGCGACCCGAACTCCGGCGGCGGGCAGCGCAAAAGCCTGTTCGCTTCGGTGGAAGCGAGCCTGCGGCGGCTGAACACGGACTACCTCGATCTGCTTTACCTGCACCTGTGGGATTTCACGACGCCGGTCGAGGAGATCCTGCGCGGGATGGACGATCTGGTCCGGCAGGGCAAGCTCCTGTACGTGGCGATCTCCAACGCGCCCGCCTGGGAGGTTTCGCGGATGCAGGCGATCGCCGACCTGCGCGGCTGGTCGCCGCTGGTCGCGCTGCAGATCGAGTACAACCTGATCGAGCGAACCGGGGAACGCGACCTGATCCCCATGGCACGCGAGATGGGGCTGGGCGTGGTTCCCTGGTCACCGCTGGCGGGTGGTGTGCTCACCGGGAAGTACAGCCGGGACGACGTGACCGCGGCACCGTCCGAGGACGGCACCCGTAAGAACTTCAACTTCGCCTTGGGCACGCTCACCGAACGCAACCTCGCGATCGTGGACGTGGTGAAGGAGGTCGCCACGGAGCTCGGCCACAGCCCCGCCCAGATCGGGCTGGCCTGGACCCTGCGGAACCCGGGCGTGACGGCACCGATCATCGGCGCCCGCACACCCGCCCAGCTGGAGGACAACCTCGGCGCGCTGGAGGTCGAGTTCACCGGCTCACAACTGGCCCGCCTCGACGAAGCCAGCGCGATCGATCTCGGGTTCCCGCACGAGATGCTGTCCCGCGACACGACCCTCGCGCTGACCCGCGGCGACATGACGATCGAACCGCGCCGCTGACCCAACCGTCCCCGAGCCGCCGGGTCTGGTGTCGCGAAAGCCACTTTCCCAACATCGAAGGTTGCGAAAGTGGCTTTTGCGACGTCGTTTGAGGCGGAACTCCTTCAGTTGCGGATGATCCTCCGTTCCGTGGCGACGGCCACCGCGCCGGCACGGCTGTCGACGCCGAGTTTGTCGTAGATGTGGACCAGATGTGTCTTCACCGTGGCTTCGGAGATGAACAGCCGCGCGGCGATCTGCCGGTTGATCAACCCTTCCGCCACCAGCTGCACGATCTCGGTCTCACGAGGGCTCAACGCGGGTGCCGGCGCGCGCATGTGCCCGAAGAGCCGGGCCGCGACCTGAGGTGCCAGCACGGTCTCGCCGCGCGCGGCCGCGTGAATGCCCTTGAAGAGGTCCTCGGGCGGCCCGGCCTTGAGCAGGTAGCCGGTGGCGCCGGCGGCCACCGCCCTGGTGATGTCCAGCTCGGCGTCGTAGGTGGTGAGCACCAGCACCTTCGGCGGCTCCGGCAGCGCGGTCAGGCGTTCGGTGGCGTTCACGCCGTCCGGGCCGTCGCCGAGCTGCAGGTCCATCAGCACGACGTCCGGTTTCTCCGCGGTGGCGAAGAGCACGGCCTCATCGGCCCCCGCGCATTCGCCGATCACCTCGAAGCCGGGCTCGCCGGCCAGCAGCGCGGCGATTCCCGCCCGCACCACCGGATGATCGTCGACGATCAGTACCCGGACGGTCATCGAACCTCCCTGGTGGGCACGGCGACGGCGAGCGCGGTGCCCTCTCCCGGCGCGCTCTCGACGACCATCTCACCACCGAGTTCGGCGAGCCGCTCGCTGATCATCCGCAACCCGTTGCCCCGGTCGCCGCTCGTGCGGGTCGACGCCGGATCGAAGCCGACACCGTCGTCGCGGATGTCGAGGACGACCTTGTCCGCCAGGTAGGTCAGCGTGACGGCGGCCTTCGTCGCCTTGGCGTGCTCACTGACGTTCGCCAACGCGCCCTGTGCGACCCGGAGCAGACCTGCCTCCACCTCCGGCGACAGCGGATAAGGGTCTCCGCTGGTCTCGAAGCGCACGGCGTGCATGGCGGCGAACATGATCTGCTCGGAGAGCTCCTTCAAGGTCTCGGCGAGATCCCCGGCGTCGAGCCGTGGTGACCCGAGTCCCTTCACGAACCGGCGCGCCTCCGCGAGGTTGTCCCCCGCCGCCTCGACGGCGCGGGCCACATGGTCCTTCGCCAGTTCCGGATCCGTGTCCCACGACCGCTGTGCCGCCTGCAGCAGCATCCGCGTACTCGAGATCCCCTGTGCGAGGGCGTCGTGGATCTCTCGCGCCAGCCGCTCCCGTTCCTGCATCATCCCGGCCAGCCGCTGGCTCTGCGCGAGGTCGACCCTGGCGCCCAGGAGCGCCTTGACGGCTTCCCCCAGCTTCCTCCGGTCCCCGTCGAGTTGCAGGAAGGTCATCGTGGCCATCAACGCGACCGCGATGGGCGCGAGCACGAGACTCGGATCGAACCCGCTCGCGATCCTCAGCTGGGCGAGGATGGTCGCGGCGGTCAGCAGGACCACCACCGCGATCATCATCCGCGGGCGCAGCATCTGCAGGCAGACGAAGAACAACGGTACGGCGCACCAGGCGAAACTCGGCGCCGCCACCACCAGCGCGAGCCAGACCGCGATCACCGCCGTCAGCCACACCGGACGCCACCGGCCGAGTATCTCCCAGCTCAGCACACCCGCCACGTAGACCAGCGCGAGCGTGCCGGTGAGCACGAGGATCAACGGTGTGGCGCCGCTCAACCCGTGCCCCGCGACGAACCTGGCCACCGACGCGGCGAGCAGCAGGAAGAACCCGGCATGCATCGCGGCGGTCAGCCGGGTGGCCGCGCCGAGGTGCGATTTCATCCGGTCCTCCCTTCGTCGCCGATGATCGTAAGCAGGGAGGCGGGGTGCCCCGCATCAATCGTTCGGTTGATGCCCCTACCGATCACTCGACGTCCGATCGATGTCCACTCTCCCGATTCGCCGCGCCCCGCCGGCCGGGAGAGTCGTAGGGGACAGCAACACCCCCTCACCGCAAAGGAAATCCGATGAACGCCAAGCTCCCCCGCACTCGTCTCGTCCTCGGCATGACGGCAGGCCTCGCGACCGTCGCGCTGGCCACCGGGGTGGGCGCGGCGCAGGCGCAGGACCACAAGCCGCAGCCGCCCGCCCAGCAGTCCGTCGTGCAGACGAGCGTGCTCAGCGTCGACGCCGCCACCCGCGCCGCACAGGCCACGCTGGACGCCGCGGAGAAGGAGGGCCAGCGGATCACCGTGGCCGTGGTCGACCGCTCGGGTGACGTGCGTGTGCTGCTCAAGGGCGATGGCGCCGGACCGCAGACGGAAGAGTCCGCCAAGCGCAAGGCCTTCACCGCGGTCTCCTTCGGCCAGCCCACGTCCGCGCTGGCCAAGAACGCCCAGGGCGACGGCCCGACCATCCGCGACATCCCCGGCACGCTCTTCCTCGGCGGCGGTGTGCCGGTCGCCGCGAACGGCGGCCCGATCGCCGGGATCGGCGTCGGCGGCGCGCCCAGCGGCGACCTCGACGAGCGCTTCGCCACGGCCGGGCTGCGCGCCATCGGAGAACTTCGCTGATGATCGGTGAACGGGCGATCGTGGCGTTGCTCGCCGCCCTCGTGCTCGGTGCCTGCTCCCCGCAGGCACCGAGCGCACCACCCCCACCGGCACCGGGCACTGTCCCGCCGCCCGCCTCGTCCCAGCCACCCCGTCAGGGAGTCCCCGTGAGCCAGCTCTTCGAAGCCGACGTGAACCGCGTCCGGCAGGCCGTCGACGCGGGCGCCGACCTGGAGACACGGGACGATCACGGCCGGACCCCGTTACTCGTCGCCGTCACCGAAAACCGCGTCGACGTCGCCGAAGCCCTCATCAAGGCGGGCGCCGACCCGAACGCGCTCGACGGGCGGCACGACACGCCATGGCTCGTCACCGGAGTCACCGGCAACGTCGCGATGGCGAAGCTGCTGCTCGAGGCGAAGCCGGACCTGACCATCACCAACCGGTACGGCGGTGTCTCCCTCATCCCCGCCTCCGAACGCGGGCACGCCGAGTACGTGCGGCTGGTGGCGGGCAGCGGGATCAACGTCGACCACGTGAACGACCTCGGCTGGACCGCCTTGCTGGAAGCGGTCATCCTCGGCGACGGCGGGCCGCGTCACCAGGAAGTGGTCCGGGCGCTCGTCGCCGCCGGGGCCGACGTGAACCTCGCCGACAAGCAGGGCGTCACTCCCGTGGCGCACGCCCGGGCCAAAGGCCAGACGACCGTCGCCCGGATCCTCACCGAAGCGGGCGCGCGCTGACCCCGCGAGTCCGTGAAGGCCCGGAATACCCGCCACGCGGGTCACCGACCGCCTCGTTCCCCGCTAATAGGGCTCTCACCTGCGGATTATTTTCTGTTATGCCAATTGACACAAGCTCTCGCAGCGGGCTAGGGTCCTCCCGTGGAGCAGGCACGTGGACGGGGCCGGCCGCGCAAAAACCCCGCGGCGCCGGCCCGATGGTCACCTCCCGAAGGATGGTCACGGCTGGTCGCCTGGATCTCCCCTGAGGAGAAGAAGGCGCTGAAGCATGTGGCCGTCGAAGCAGACGTCTCCGTGGCGGACCTGATCCGTGCGCTCGCCGGCGGTCTTGCCCTCGGCGCCATCACTCCTGAGGAACTCATCGGGCACGTCGTGAAAGGGAAGACCGTCATGGAAAAGATCCCCACGCTTTTCGAGCGCGACGAGCGCTTCCATGTCGTCGACAGACCTCGCGCCGAGTGCGCGTGGGTGTTCGACGGCGCCGGGGTGGGCACCGAGAAACTCGATGGCACCAACGTCCGGCTGACCGTCCGCGCGGGGCAGCTGGTCCGGGTCGAGAAGCGCCGCAACCCGAGCAAGGCGCAGAAGCAGCAGGGCATCGTGGACGGCTGGTACGTGGATACCGACATCGACTCCGCCGAGGACAAGTGGATCCTCGCGGCGGCCGGGAACACCGACGTGTCCGGGTGGCCGGACGGGGAGCATCCGAGCGAGGCACTCGGCCCCCGCATCCAGGGCAACCCCCTGGGACTGGAAGACCACCGGTGCGTCCCGTTCGACTTCCAGGCGCCCGCCGTCCCGGAGGTACCGCGCAGCTACCACGAACTCCGGGATTTCCTCGCCACGCTGGACAGCCGGTTCTCTCCAGGGCACGTGGCCGAGGGCATCGTCTTCCATCATCCGGACGGCCGCCGGGCCAAGATCAAGCGCAAGGACTTCCCCCGCTCGGTGACGGCATAGCCCATCGCCGCCGGACGTGACCTCACATCCGGCGGCCGTGTCTCGTCGTACCCGGGACAGCGCACGAGACCCAGGGGGCGAATTCCCATGAACGAACGCGCACACGGCCCGCTCGACCCGGCGTTGAAGGCGATCGTGAGTGAACGGCGCCAGCTGATCGGGCTCGCGTATCGCCTGGTCGGCTCGCTTTCCGAGGCCGAGGACGTGGTGCAGGAGACCTACACCCGCTGGTACGCCTTGTCCCCGGCGCAGCGGGAAGCGATCGACTCCCCCGGCGCCTGGCTGACGACCGTCGCCGGCCGTATCTGCCTGGACCTCCTCGGCTCGGCCCGCGCGCGACGGGAACGCTACGTCGGCGAGTGGCTCCCCGAACCCTTGCCGGGGCATGTCGAATGGACGACCCTGCGTCCGCCCACCGACGATCCGGCCGACCGGATCACCCTCGACGAGTCGATCAACATGGCCTTTCTCGTCGTGCTCGAGTCGCTGACACCGGCCGAGCGAGTCGCGTTCGTCCTGCACGACGTCTTCCGCTTCCCCTTCGCCGAGGTCGCGGAGATCGTCGGCCGCACCCCGGCCGCCTGCCGCCAGCTGGCCACCTCCGCCCGCCGCCGCATCCGCGCGACGCGGCTCGTGCCCGCCCCGATCGCCCGGCAGGCGGACCTCGTCAAGGAGTTCAAGAAGGCGTGGGAAGCCAAGGACATCGAAGCCCTCATCGGTCTCCTCGACCCGGACGTCAAGGCGGCCAGTGACGGCGGAGGAGTCGTCAGGGCCGCGCTGCACCCGTTCGAAGGGCGCGAGGAGGTGGCGTCCTATCTCATCACGGTGGCGCGTCTGACGGCGGGTCTCGACCTGGTGGAGCGGGAGGTCAACGGCCGGCCCGGCCTCGTGCTCCAGCAGGCCGGGCGGACCGTCGCCGTCTTCGCGTTCCACGTCGCCGACGACCGCATCCAGCGCATCTGGGGAATGCGGAACCCGGAGAAACTCCGGCCGTGGGCCGACGCCTGACCGCTACGCCGCGAGGGCGCCGAGTTGCCGCAGCTGGGTGAGGACGTCGACGACACCCCAGATCTCGGCGACGCGCCCTCCGGCGAAGCGGAGGATGAAGATCTCGCCGTAGGAAACCTGCTTCCCGGTGGCGGGCATCCCCCTGAACTCGCCCCGATGCGTTCCGGTGACGGTGTTCCGGCAGACGATCTTGTCGCCGTCGGCGAGCACGTCCTCGGCCGTGACCCGCAGATCGGGGAACGCGCGCAGCAGCACCGTCCACACCTGTTTCAGTGCCTGCGCCCCCGTCGTCTCCATCGGCACCGGCGCGTGGAATACCACGTCCGGCGCGACGACCTCGTCGATCGTCTTCTCGATGACGGCCAAGTCACCGGAGTTGGTCGCGTCGTGAAAGCGGCCGAACACCGCCCGATTGCGTGCCGTCTCGGTCGTGGTCATGCGAACTGCCCGACCCGGTAGTCGCCGCCGGGGTTCTGGACGATGGCGTTCACCCGGTTGAAGGCGTTGATCAGCGCGATCACCCCGATCAGCGCGGCGAGCTGGTCCTCGTCGAAGTGCTTGGCGGCGTTCGCCCACGCCTCATCGCTGACGCCGCCGCCGTCGGCCATCCGGCAGGCCTGCTCGGTCACCTCCAGGGCGGCACGCTCGGCCTCGGTGAAGACGTTCGCCTCCCGCCACACGGCGACCAGGTTGATCCGCACGTCCGTTTCACCGGCCGCGGCGGCTTCCTTGGTGTGGATGTCCAGGCACACCGCGCATCCGTTGATCTGGCTCGCGCGCATCCTGACCAGTTCCTGGATGGTCAGCGACAGCGGTGAATCGGCGAGTCCCCTCCCCGCCGAGACGATGGTCTTCATGAACTTCCCGCCGACCTTGTTGCCGAAGTAGTCGAGCCTGGCGTTCATCGCGATCTCCTTTGCCTTGGTGGGTGTTCTGCCCAACCGACGACACGGCACCGCGAAATGTGAGCCCGTCCCCGAAACGCCGTGTGGAGGACGGCCCCTCAGCGCGAGCTCCCGCAGGGAACGGAGACGTTATCGCGCTCTATGGTCTGGAGCCTGACCTTCCTGCCAGCCAAGCGCGACGACACCCAACGTCGAACCGACCGGCCGGCCGTTGACCAGGCTTCCGCGAATCCTGGCAACACCGAGGAAGCGGGATGACTCAACAACTTGGCATCAGGCAAGGACACTGCGAAACCGTTCAACTGCCGGTGAATAAGCGACGAGGTCAGCTACTCGACGGCTTGTCCGGGCAGTCTGCTCGCGTCCAGGTGGCGGTCAAGTCACGACTGACGACGATGAGCGACCCGTCGTGGAAGCCAATCTCGTGGCTACATCCGTCCTCGTGGGGCAAGATCTCATCCAACGTGACCGCGCCGAAGCCGGTCCAATCGGACTGGCTGATCGTGTCGAGGCTGAGACTGCTGACGCCGACATAGCGAAGGCTCAGGTCTTCTTCGTGCTTCCAGCAGTTGTGGCGGAAGCCCAGTTGCAGCCAACCTTCGCCAGCGGTCGCTCCTCGCAGCAGCGTGTCGGGCACGAGGTCCTTGACACACCGCCTGCTGAAGAAGTCGTAGTGATCCGGATCGGCGGCGAACGCCCGCGCGCCATGCGGGAGAGCGCCGACCAGACTGGGCAACAGCTCGAGATATGCGTGAGGATCAAGGAAGTTGCCGGTTCCGGTCGCTTCCACCCTGACGTGTTTCATCCGCCGTTCAACCTCTTCGCTGACGTGATCACAGTGCACCGGGTCCAGTGGAGACTACTCAGGAAGCGAACCGCGCGCCTCGCCTGCGGAGCTCCCGTCTACCGCCTCTTACTCCCACCGGGTTCGGCCCACTGAGCCTCAGGCGTCCCGGAACGCCGGTTGTCGGGATAGCCAGACCGAGCGTCCCGACGGGCTCCCTGATCTCGCGCGCCCTTCGGCCCGCTCGAGCCCATCGGCGACCGCCAGGATCCGGAAACTCGGAGAACTCGTTCTCGCACAGGGCTTCCGCCGAAAGTCACGCCGATGCCGGAGGACCGGGTACCGATACGCGACCAGTTCGGCGACTTCCCTCTCTCGGACGATTCACGCTGGTGCGGCTCGTCAGCCACGCGCGCCCCGCTCGGCGACGCGCTCGACCTTGCCGACCAGGAAGACGTAGGACAGGATCCCCGCGATCGTGATGACGGTCATGTAGGCGAAACCGGGGGCGAAGCTGTCGTCGGTGACGATCAGGCCGATGACGATCGGGGTGGCGATCGACGACAGGTTCCCGATGAAGTTGAACATCCCGCCGGTCAGCCCGAGCAGCCGTCGCGGGGCCAGCGCGGAGACCAGTGACCAGGTGATCGACGCGAGCCCGTTGCCGAAGAAGGCGATCGACAGGATGACAATGACCAGCGTGGTCGAGTCGGTGAAGCCCGCCGTGACCATCACGGTGCTCAGCAGCAGACCGGCGATGATGGGACCTTTCCTCGCCACGCCGAGCGAGGCACCGCGGCGCACCAGGAAATCCGACAGGACACCGGAAGCCAGCACACCGACCAGCGCCGCGATGAACGGCAGCGACGCCAGGAAGCCGGACTTGATGTAGTCCATTTCCCGGTATTCGACGAGATACGTGGGGAACCAGGTGAGGAAGAACCAGAGCGTCGAGGTCAGGCAGAACTGTCCGAAGTAGATTCCCCACAGCTTCCGGCTGCCGAGCACGGTCGCCAGATCCGCTCGCGTGATGCGAGTCCGTTCGGGGCGCTCACGCGGTAGATCCACCAGGCCGCCGCCGGAGCGGATCAGCTCGACCTCGGCCTCGTTGGCCCGCGAGTCGCGCGGCTCCCGGTACTTCGCGTACCAGAGCACCGCCCAGAGGATGCCGACCAGGCCAGTGGCGATGAACACCCAGTGCCACGAAAGCACGGTCTGCAGCCAGGACAGCACCGGTGTCAGCAGCGCGAGGCCGATGAACTGGCCCGAGGTGTAGAAACCGATGGCCGTGGCGCGTTCGCGTTCCGGGAACCAGACGGTCGCGATCTTGCTGTTGATCGGATAGGCGGGTGCCTCGAAGACCCCGACCATCAGCCGCAACGCGATCAGCGCCACGAATCCGCCGATGATCCCCATGAAGAACGTCGCGAGCGACCACAGGATCAAACAGGCCGGATAGAGCAGCCGCGGCGGGATCTTGTCGACCAGCCAGCCACCGGGCAGCTGCAACGCGGCGTAGGTCCAGCCGAAGGCCGACAGGAGCAGGCCCTGCTCCGCTTTCGTCAGGTCGAGTTCGCCGGCGATCGCGGGCATCGCGATCGACAGGTTCGAGCGGTCCAGGTAGTTGATGACGACGGTGATGAACAACATCACCGCGATGAGCACCCGGAACCGGGTCGGGCGCACCGTGGCTTGGACGGCGGTGGTCATCGCGCTCACCATTCCGCGAACGAGCCGTCGGTGTGCCGCCACACCGGATTCCGCCAGCGATGTCCCTCGGCCGCCCGTTCGGCGACGTACTCTTCGTTGATCTCGATGCCGAGCCCCGGCCCACCGGGGATCGCGACCTGCCCGTCCTCGTAGGCGAACACCGACGGATCGGCCAGGTAGTCGAGGAGATCGTTGCTCGTGTTGTAGTGGATGCCGAGGCTCTGTTCCTGGATCGTCGCGTTGTAGCAGCCCGCGTCGATCTGCAGGCAGGCCGCCAGCGCGATCGGGCCGAGCGGGCAGTGCAGCGCCAGGCCGACGTCGTACGCCTCCGCCATGTGCGCGATCTTGCGCGCTTCGGTTATGCCGCCGCAGTGCGACGGGTCCGGCTGGATGATGTCGACGGCGCCCGAGGCCAGGACCGCCTTGAAATCCCACCTCGAATACAGCCGCTCGCCGAGCGCGATGGGGATCGGAGAGTTGCGGAGGACGTCGCTGAAACCGTCGACATGCTCGGACAGCACCGGTTCCTCGACGAACATCAGCCGGTACGGCTCCAGTTCACGCAGCAGGACCTTGGCCATCGGCTTGTGCACGCGGCCGTGGAAGTCCACCCCGATACCGATGTTCGGGTCCACTGCCTGGCGCACCGCGTCCACATTGGCCACACAGCGGTCGACCTTGTCCCAGGTGTCCAGATAGGACAGTTCCTCGGTGCCGTTCATCTTCACCGCGCTGAACCCACGATCCACCACCTCACGCGCGGCGCGGGCGGTCTCGGCGGGCCGGTCGCCGCCGATCCACGAGTACACCTTGATCCGGTCGCGCACCCGGCCGCCGAGCAGTTCGTGGACCGGGACACCGAGTGCCTTGCCCTTGATGTCCCAGAGTGCCTGGTCGATCCCGGCCAGAGCGCTCATGTGGATACCGCCGCCGCGATAGAACCCGCCGCGATAGAGGACCGTCCACAGATCTTCGATCCGCGAGGGATCCTTGCCGATCAGGTAATCGGAAAGCTCCTCCACGGTGGCGGCCACCGAAGCGGCCCGGCCCTCCAGGACCGGTTCGCCCCAGCCGGTGACGCCCTCGTCGGTCTCGATCTTCAGGAACGACCAGCGCGGCGGCACCTGGTATGTCGTCATTGACACGATCTTCATGGGTTTCTTCCTTAGTCCTGGTGCCAGATCCTGGAAAATTCGCGAGCACGGACGCCGACCGCGTCCGCGTCGTCACCCGGCCGGTAGAGGCAGGAACCCAGCCCCGCCCCGGCCGCCCCGGCGGCGGCCCAGTCCGCCAGGTTCGTTTCGTCGACCCCGCCGACCGGCAGCAGCCCGACTTCGCGCGGCAGCACGGCGCGCCACGCCTTCATGCCCCCGATCCCGACGGCGTCGGCGGGGAACAGCTTGAGGTTCCGGGCGCCCGCGGCCACCGCGGCGAAGGCCTCGGTGGGCGTGGCCACGCCCGGATACGGCGTCATCCCCTCGGCCACGGCGGCGGAGATCACCGCGGGGTCGGTGTTGGGCGCCACGATCATCCGCGCCCCGGCCGCCCGCGCCCGGCCGACGTCTTCCGTGGTGAGCACGGTGCCCGCGCCGATCTCGCACCCTCCGCCGAACGCGTCCGCGAGCAGGCGCACGCTTTCGAACGGCTCCGGGGAGTTCAGTGGCACCTCGATGACGGGGAATCCCGCGTCGACGAGCGCCCGGCCGATGCCGACGACCTCGGACGGGGTCACTCCGCGCAGGATCGCGATCAAACCGGTCACGGCTTCAGTGTCCTTTCGAGACGGTCATCGAGCAGTCCGGCGGCCGTCGCGATACGCCACAGCCCCCGTGCGGTGATCTCCTCGGAAAGCACGGTGGCCTCCACTCCCCTGTCGGCGAGAGCGGCGGCATAACGACGGCAGAGTGCATTGGCTCCACAGAGCACGACGTGGTCGTCCGAGTCACGCAGCAGGTGCGAGACCTCATCGGCGATCAGGACGCCGGAGAGGTAGTCGGGCAGCGACTCCGGTGCCAGTACGCCGTCGAGCACGAGCGGGCGGCCGCCGAACGCCTCGGTGGCGAGCCCTCGCGAGCGCCGTCCCGCGGCAAGGCCCCGCGAGAACGCCGCGTCGTCGGCGACCGGATCGGCGGCCGTGCGGGCGAGGATGCCGTGCGCGATCAGCAATCCGTACAGTTCACCGGTCATCGCGGTGGTGAAGCCGGTGACGAGCCCGTCCTCGACTCGGACCCATTTGCTGTGCGTGCCGGGGAGCACCAGGGTGAGCGGTCCGCCGGGGTGCCCGAGCGTATCGAGCGCGCCGACGAGTTGCGTTTCCTCGCCGCGGATGACGTCGCCCGGGTTCTCGCCGGACGGGATCCGCAGTCCCGGTACGAGATGGAGCACGCCGTCGCGGTGGGAAACCGGGACGAGCGAAGGGAAGTCGAGCGCCGCCGGGACGGTGCGATAGCCGGAGTCGGTCCAGCCCTGCGCGCTGCCCACCATCCCGGAGGCGAGCGCGGGAAGCCCGGGGTACGCCGTCAGCCAGTCGCCGCAGGCCTGCCGGAAGGCCGACTCGTAGGCGGCCGCCCTCGCTCGCGGATCCCGGAGGTCCACGTCCTCGGTCGTGGTGAGCAGTCCGCGCCCGGCGTCGCGGGCGGCCAGGATCTCGCCGTCTCTGCCGAGCAGCCAGGCGCGTTGAGCGGAGGTGCCCCAGTCGAACGCGATCAAGGCGGGTTCAGTGTCCGTCACGAGCGACATCGTGCGGTCGCGTTCCCGATAATGCGATCGACGTCCCTATATGTAGGATCCAGCCATGTCCGACACGGCACCGCCCGGCACCCAGACCCTCGCCCGCGGCCTCGCGGTGATCCGCGCGGTCGCGAACGGCGCGGCCGACCTCCGCGCCCTGGTCGACCACACCGGCCTGGGCCGCAGCACCGCGCACCGGCTGGTCCAGCTGCTGGTCGGCGAGGGCTATCTGCGCAGCGGACGGGACGGCTACACCCTCGGGCCGACCTTGATCGAGCTGGGTTTCCAGGCCCTGCACGGAAGTCCGCTGCCGGTGGTCGCCAGGCCGGTGCTGGAGGAGCTGGCCGACCAGTTGCGGGACACGGTGCACCTGGCCGTCCGGGACGGGGATTCCGTGCTGTACCTGGACAAGCTGCCGGGTTCACGGGGCGCGGAGATGCGCTCCCGCATCGGGCACCGGATGCCGTTGACCCGCACCGGTGTCGGTATGGCGCTGCTGCTCGACTCCGCGCCCGAGTGGCGGGAGCTGTACCTGGCCGAGACACCGGCGGAACCAGGCCGGGTGCGTCCGGAGGACGTCGACGCCTTCCTGGCGCGGATGCGCGAGTACGCGGAGTCGGGGGTGGCGATGGACCTGGAGGACAACGAACCGGGGATCCGCTGTGTCGCGGCGCCGATCCGGGACGCCACCGGCGCGATCGCCGGCGCCATCAGCGTTTCGGCGACCCGGCCGTACATGCCCGCCGCCCGGATGCGCGGCCTGAACCGCGTCGTCGGCCGTGCGGCGCGCCAGATCTCCGCCGGGCTCGGCCACCGCGAACCCTAGGGACGGGTTCGTCAGACGCCCAAGGCACCCACGAGCAACGCGCTGACGGCGTCACGGTTGGCGGGGACGTCCTCCCAGCGCAGCCTCCGGCCCGCTTCGACCACCACCCCGAAACCCGCGTGCACGAGCACCCTCGCCTGACGCTGGTCGAGTTCCGGCCGCGCCGACCGCAATTCCCTTTCCCAGACGGCGATATGCTCGCGCTGCGCGCTGACCAAGGGCCGCTGCAGAGCCGCGGGGAGGCCCGCCAGTTCGGCGTTGGCGACGCTCGTGAGCGCGGTGTGCTCGAAGCTGTACGCCACATACGTCCGCGCCAGTGCGAGCAAGGCGCGGCCCGGGTCGTCGACACCGCGCAGGTTCTGTTCCACCGCCTCGGACAGAATCCCCGCCGCCTGGAGGCACGCGGCGGCGAGAATGTCGGCCTTACCGGGGAAATACCGGTAGAGCGCGGACGGCACCAGCCCCACGGCTTCGGCGATCCGGCCGTTCGTGACGTTGACGAAACCGTCCTGTTCGAACAACGGGATGGCGGCCGCGATGATCTCCGAACGCCGGGTTCGCGTCACCGGGCCGGACGGCAGCTCGACGGCGTGTGTGCCCGCACCGCCCGTCGCCGGGTCGGTCGCGGCCACCCGCAGCGCCGACTCCACCAGCACCTCTTCCACCCGGCGCTGGGCGATCGACGTGCGGTGCATCGTGATGGACCCGATCACGCCGAGCGCGGCCACGGCCCGCAGGCCCGCGTCGGGGAGCGGATACTCCCGCCGCACCGCTTCGGTCACCCGGTCCACGATCTGCCCGAACTTCAGCGCGAGCGAGTGCCGGTCTTCGCGGTCGAGATACCGGGATTCCCAGCGGTACAGGCCGCTCGACGCGCGATGGGTGACCGTGCCCCGCGTGACGGCGGCGAGCACGTCCGCCAGCGGGGCGCCGGGCGCGACCTCGTCGAGGGTGGCGGCGAGCCGGTCGGCCATGACGTTCGCGCACGCGGCGAACAGCGCGTACTTGTTCGGGAAGTGCCGGTACAGGGCCGCCGCGGTGATGCCGACGTCGGCGGCGATCTCCTCCATCGACGCCGCATGGTAGCCGTGTTCGCTGAAGATCCGCCCGGCCGCGTCGACGATCGTCTGCTTGCGGTTCCGTGGCCGGACGGCCGCGGTCGAGTCGGCGCTCATCGCGGGTTCCGATCGGCTGCGCACGGGGACGGGACCATGCGGGGAAGTCAACCACGAACCGGATCACCACCACGGGAAATGTCCGGCCAGACCCGTGGCCCGATGTGATTCTCGATTAACTTATGGGTTCTCAACCGGCGGTTTGGCATGCATACTGACTTCGCGACCAGTCCCGTTCCGACACCTGAGGATGGCCATGTCGACCGCTTCGGCTCCCGCCTCGTCCTTCCGGCACCACTGGATGGCGCACGCGGCGACGCACGCGATGATGCGACCGGACAAGCCCGCGCTGCGGTACCTCGGGGAGACGACCACCTGGGCGGAGCTGTCGCTCCGGTCCTTGCGGTTGGCCGCCGGTCTCGCTGCCCGCGGTGTCGACGAGGGCCATCGGGTGGCCACGCTGACGTTGAATCACCCGTGGTTCGTGGAAACCGTGTTCGCGGCGAACAGCCTCGGCGCCATGGCAGTCCCGCTCAGCTTCCGGCTCGCACCGGCGGAGCTCGACTACATCCTGGCCGACTGCACACCGTCCGCCATCGTCGTCGACGAGCGGTTGCTGCCCCTGCTCGACGCCGCTCCGAACGCCGCGGCGATCGGGACGGTGCTCGTCATCGGCGAGTCGTACGAGGAATTCCTGGCCGCGCACGAACCGCTGGAACTGCCCGACGTCAGCGAGGAGTCGACGGCGCTGATCATGTACACCTCGGGCACGACCGGCAGACCGAAAGGGGTGATGCTCTCCCATCGCAACCTGCAGACGCAGGCGATCACCTGCATCCAGGCGATGAAGATCTTCGACGACACCGACGTCGCCTTCCTGACCGCGCCCTTCTTCCACATCGCGGGCCTGGGGTCGATCGTGGCGAACTTCCTGGTCGGCGGCGTGGTCGTGATCCATCCACTGGGTGCCTTCGATCCGGGCGCGGTGCTCGACGCCTACGAACGCGAAGGCGCCACCGTGGTGTTCAACGTTCCCCAGCAATGGGACCTGATCTGCGCCCAGCCGGACATCGCCGAGCGGGATCTGAAGCTGCGGATCATCAGCTGGGGCGCGGCTCCCGCGACGAAGGCGACACTGCTCGCCATGGCCGAAAAATTCCCCGGCGCCCTCAACGTGGCCGTGTTCGGCCAGACCGAGACCTCCCCGATCACGTGCGTCCTCAGCGGCGAGGACTCGATGCGCAAACTCGGCTCCGTCGGCAAACCGATCCCGACCCTCCAATACCGCGTCGTGGACGACGACATGAACGACGTCGCACCGGGCGAGGTCGGCGAGATCGTCTATCGCGGTCCGACGGTGACCAAGGGGTACTGGAAGAAACCACGGGAGACCGCGGAAGCCTTCGCCGGTGGCTGGTTCCACTCCGGCGATTTGGTCTCCCAGGACGAAGAAGGTTTCATCTGGGTGGTCGACCGCAAGAAGGACATGATCATCAGCGGCGGCGAGAACATCTACTGCGCCGAACTGGAGAACGCGATCTCCGCGCATCCGTCGGTACTGGAGGTCGCCGTGATCGGCCGGGCCGACGAGCGCTGGGGCCAGGTTCCGGTCGCGTTCGTCACCACCCCGGCGGATATCGCACCGTCCTTGGCGGAACTGGTCGAATTCCTCGACGGCAGGCTCGCGTCGTTCAAAATGCCCAAGGATCTCGTCGTGGTCCCCGAACTCCCGCGCAACGCGGGCGGGAAAGTGGTCAAGGGTTCGCTCCGCGACCTGGACGGGAAACGCGCACATCACTAGCGAATCACTCATCGGATACCTACCAAGGAAGTTAGGTCAGTAAATGAGCGATCTCAGCAGGAGGAATGTTCTGTCCCTCGGTGTCGCCTTGGGACTGGTCGGCGCGGCGAGCGTCGCACCGGCCTGGGGTGCGACGCAATCCGGTTCGGCCGCCGACCCGTGGTGGGTCTGGGACGACGAAATCGACCGCATCATGGCCGGGATCCTCGAAGCGGGCCAGGTTCCGGCGGTCAACACCGCGATGAAGTCCTGGGTGGACAACAACGATCCGCTGCCCGGCGGCCTGCCCGCCGACCTGACGGGCTTCCTCCAGCGCGTCCACAAGCTGCCGTCCTGGGCCGACCCTGCGAAACTGCGCCGCGCGGCCGATTTCAACCGGCGCAAGGACACCTACCTGTTCATGCTGTACGGGCTCGGCAGCGGCATCATGAGCACCGTCATCCCGCGTGAGGCCAAATCGGTCTACTGGTCCGCGGGCGGGGCCGACATGCAGGATCGCGCGGCCAAGACGTTCACCTTCGGCTACGACCTGAGCGACCTGAACGCCTTCGAGCCCGACGGCCAGTTCGTGGTCACCGCCAACAAGACCCGGCTCGTGCACGCCGCGGTTCGGCATCTCCTGCCGCAGTCGGCGCACTGGAAGGCCGTCGCGGACGAGCGCATCCCGATCAGCAACGGCGACATCCTGGTCACCTTCCACAGCCTCGGCACCTACGTGCACCGGAAGCTGCGCGAGTGGAAGGTCCCGATGTCGGCCGCCGACGAAGAGGCCTTCCTCCACATGTGGCAGGTCGCCATCCACCTCCTCGGCGTACGGGAGGAGTTCATCCCGAAGACGTGGGCCGCCGCGCACGCGCAGTCGGCGCAGGTGCTCACCCC
The DNA here is from genome assembly GCF_042797905.1 of Amycolatopsis sp. NPDC057786. NCBI lineage: Bacteria > Bacillati > Actinomycetota > Actinomycetes > Pseudonocardiales > Pseudonocardiaceae > Amycolatopsis > Amycolatopsis sp. NPDC057786. The sequence goes on along the minus strand of NZ_JBHVKW010000005.1, from coordinate 439 downwards.
GATCCTTTCCCCGTCGCACGAAGGGAAAGAGCTCGCCGAAGACCTGCTCGGACTGACCGCGCAGATCGATCTGGGCGTCACTCGCGGGTTCCTCAACGAATTCGTGCGCTACGTGCTGAGCGACGCGATCGGCGACTGGCTCGGGCTGCGCCGCGACTACGCGTCCGCCGCCCTCATCCGCACCGCGTGGCCCGCCTACATCGCCTTCCGCGAGGGGCTGATCCCGGTCATGCCCGCCGGTTTCTACATGTTCGACCAACTGGTGCGCGCGCTGGCGATGTTGTTCCTCAACAAGGGCACCTCGCCGACGACCACCCCCATCACGATCCCCACCGGGAACCGGCCGGGGGCCTGAGCGGTGGTCGGAGGGGCTTCCCAAAGGGTGACGTGATGCGAAAGCCACTTTCGCGACGTTGAAGGTTGCGAAAGTGGCTTTCGC